>NZ_JAJDMJ010000002.1:0-219685 GCF_020593585.1 Blautia sp. DFI.6.71 | reverse complement strand
TGAGGAAATCCGTGGGACAGAGAATACCGGAAAAAGAAATCGCTAACTTCCAGTTGAACAAAATCGCTGCGCGATGGCTTGCCAAGGCTGTGGCGCAGCTTTCTTTTTCTCAATAATAAAATAGGCAATGGCAATTCTTACCAGTATTTGATATTGTAAAGTTACCACACAAAACAATTCAATACAGAAAGACACCACTGCCTATGAAAAGAATACCATTTGACCGCTTTTCTGACAAGCGGTTTTATTATGCTAATGCACCTCCATGTAAGCAGGGTTTTTCATTAACTACTGATTTTACATGGAGGATTTTATTATGTACGAAGAAATTTTTAATCAGATTCGATCTGCTGCAAATAAACGGAATCTCAAGGATTCCACGATTCATGCATACTGTACCAGTGTTGCTCATTTTTTGAACCGCACAGCCAAGGATATAGATGCATTAACAACTGACGATGTTGATATATTCCTAACTGAAAAGAAACTTTCCGGGATTTCACCAGAAACATACAATCACTACCATTCAGGAATCCGCTTCTTTTACAAAAAAATATTGAAGAAGAATTGGGATGATGATGACATACCTCGTATGAAAAGGGACAGAAAGTTACCAACGGTGCTTACAAAAGCAGAAATATCAGCTATTCTTGATGCTACGCCAAATTTGAAGCACAAAGCTATGATTGCTACTATGTATTCAGGCGGACTTCGTGTTTCAGAAGTCACACATCTTCATTATGATGATATTTCACGCACGAACAAAACCATACACATCCGTGATGGGAAAAGTCGCTCTGATCGTTATACTTTGCTTGCAGACCGGACGCTCGAAATATTGACAGAATACTGGTTTCAATGTGGCAGACCAAGGGGGATTCTGTTCCCAAGTTCATGGACAGGGGATTATCTTACAAAAGATAGTGTCATTCAGTTTTTTCGTGAAAGCGCCGAAAGAGCAGGCATTCAGAAACATGTCTCCACACATTGTTTGCGTCATAGTTTTGCAAGTCATCTGTTTGAGTCAGGCTGCGATATAAAATACATTCAGGCTCTTTTGGGACATCGTGATCCAAAATCAACAGAAATTTATCTGCATGTAAGCAATAAAACTCTGCTTGGTATTAAAAGCCCATTTGATGAGATGGGTGGTGAATGATTATGGATAAATCATGTACGATACAGGATGTATTTGAACGGTTCTATCCTTCTTATGAAAAGAGGAGTAACCCTCCTGCTCATCACAGAAAAACGGCTTATCACATCAGAAACTGTAAAACAGGAGTTTTTGGTGTAAACATCAGTGTTTGTGAGGACTGCGGATGTATCAGTGTTCACAACAACTCCTGCAGAAGCAGATGCTGTCCCATGTGCCAGGAGTTTCCGAAAGAGAAATGGATTGATGCACAAAAAGAGAACGTATTGGATGCACCCTATTATCATGTAGTATTCACAGTTCCTGAGGAATTGAATTCCATTATTTACAGCAACCAGAAGCTGTTATATGATGCACTGTATCATGCTGCTTCAGCCACATTGAATGAATTGTCAAAAGATGCAAAGTACCTGGGAGCTGATATAGGGTATATCTGCATTCTTCATACCTGGGGTTCTGCAATGAATTATCATCCTCATATTCATACCATTGTTCTTGGAGGTGGGCTTGATGATGAAAATAAATGGAAAGAAACAGGTGGAAATTTTTTTCTCCCATATGGTGTCATCTCAAAGGTGTTCCGTGGAAAATATCTGGATGAGTTAAAAAGCCTGTGGAATGATTCTAAGCTTAAATTTCATGGTACAGCGGAGAAATATCAGAACAGCTATCGTTTTAAAGAACTTCTTGATAAGTGTTATGAAAAGAACTGGGTCACTTACTGTAAAGAAACTTTCAATGGTGCACAGTCGGTTATCAATTATCTTGGAAAATATACCCACAGGATAGCAATCAGTAATCAGCGAATTAAATCCATGAAAGACACGACAGTTACATATGCAGTAAAAGACTATAAAAACGAAGGCTGTTGGAAAGAGAAAACAATTTCAGGAGAAGAATTCATCCGTCGATTCCTGATGCATGTTCCTCCCAAACAATTTGTCAGAATCCGTCACTATGGTCTGCTATCATGTAGAAACAAGAGAAAAAAGATAACTCACTGCAGAAATCTGCTTGGATGCAAGAAATACATTTCTACATTAAAAAATCTAAATGCAATAGAAATGATAAAGGTTTTGTATCACATCGATGTATGCAAATGTTCTTCTTGCGGAGGGAATATGGTATCACCCCGCAAAGATAAATACAGTTCTTCTTTTTGTGCACATATGAGATGTTAAAATCTACAATTGCATAGAATAAATGACTTCCGCATAGGAGGTTTGTTTGTCATGCCTGAAATTGATTTCTTGAATAAAAAAACTTTTACCAAAACATCCGGTATGATAAACTTAAGGAAAAGAGCAACGATTGAATCCCCATAGCTATCGGCTAAAGGGACGCGACTTTGTTCACCAAGGTAAAATCGAAATTGATGTAAACGAAAGGGCAGTTTTTATCAGAACTCAAGGCTGCTTTTTCGTTTACACCAACTCCGATTGTTTCCTTAACAGTT
This sequence comes from Blautia sp. DFI.6.71, assembly GCF_020593585.1. NCBI lineage: Bacteria > Bacillati > Bacillota > Clostridia > Lachnospirales > Lachnospiraceae > Blautia > Blautia sp. DFI.6.71. Next base: position 217,073 of record NZ_JAJDMJ010000002.1, on the reverse strand, counting down.
TGCCGAACTGGCGAAATACAGAAAACAGCATAAGAATAATCAACAGGCAGGTAGTCTTATAACGAGACTGCCTGCCTTCTTTTATGCCTGCAAGTGCCATTTCTCAAGGGGGTGTTCAAATGAACCCCCTTTGAACACCCCTAGAGCGTGTCTGAAAAATCATTCCCGCAATCTGCACGCCCCACTTTGCGGGATATTTCACCCGAATTCAGTTGCCGTAGCCCGCTACGGCGCCCTCATCCGGGCAAAATATACCACAAATTGTGACGCACATCTTGCAGAAAGCCTTTTTCAGACACGCTCTAGGGGAAACAAGGTTAAATTGTATCAAGTTCAGTGTTCCAACGAAAGCAGATCTGTGCGAGTATTATGTGAATCTGGAAGCGAATACTTTTGATACTTTTAAGGTTGAACCGTCCTTGATGACCGTCTTTGAACAGAGTCATACATGGGATGAACTGATACAGCATTTTGTGGATTCCTATGTTATGGAAACAGATAAGAAGGCGGTATCCGCTTTTTATGACCGTGATTATATTGCAGAAAGGCTGAAGGGGCTGGAAACTGAATTGTCTTTAGAGTGTCGAATTACTCTGAATGGAGAAGAACGATGGGTTCGCAATGTGATCATACGTGGAGAGATAGAGGATTCAGAATATGCCATGATTTTCCTGCGTGATATCACAGAGGCAAAGGTAGAGAGCGCACGGCATCTGCAGATGGCAGCAGATAATGCTTCCATGGAGCAGCTGATTCAGAGTATCGTACGTCTGGTTGACCGCTTTGTTGTCTGTGATCTGGAAAATGACAGATATGAGTCCTACAACCTGAATGGACAGATGATATATAAACCTCTGGGCTTTTATCATGATTTTCAGATGCAGGTTCTTGAAAAATATAAGACATTGGAACCACTGGAAGCTATAGATATCCTGATAGCCCCGGATAATATTCGGAAAAAACTGAAAAGTGAAAATGATATTTATAAGTTTGAATATTGCAGCCTGGATGAAAAGACTTATAAAATCGCTTCTTATATTCCCTTGGAATGGAAGAATGGAAAGCTGGAAAAGGTATTGCTGGCATCCATGGATGTGACACAGGAGAAGAAAGCAGAGATTGAATCTCGTCAGGCACTGAAAGAGGCTTACCGGTCCGCAGAAAATGTAAATCGTGCGAAAACAGAATTCCTTTCCAATATGTCCCATGTTTTGTTATGTTTAGATTGGTTGTATCTTATAGATGCGGCAGAGGTCGATAAGAAAGGGCGCATAAACTTATGTATATAAACTACTACGGCTATTGAATAGCCGATTTTGTTAAACTCTTTGATATCCGGCAGTTCCATTGCTGTGAGTACCGTTTTATCCCCATGGAGGCTTTCTATGTAAGTATCTACAGCATTGTGGATAGGATGGGGGAATAATCCATGTCAGGATGCAGGGATGCTGGCAGTAGATGCAGTTGGATGAGATGTTGTTTCAGCGGATATATAGCGGGTACTGATGGGTACTATGGAGCATCACATGGTATTCCTGCTGCGGATAGACCGGTTGGTATCATAAGGTGGGGAGAGCTGGAGTGCTGGTGATCTATTCCGCGGAGGTGGTAGAATGTACAGGATACCAGAAAAATATTCTGGATATCTGCCCTTTTGTTGACAATCCGCATACAAAAGGATTACACTTTCATCAATAAAAAATAAAGGAGCACCACGAAATGGAATTACAAAAGGGAAGACCTGAGAATACAGATAATCGTCTGGACAAAGAAATCCGCGTCTATGATTTTTTAGACAAGCTAGGTATTCAATATCAGCGTATTGACCATGAGGCTGCTATGACTATGGAAGCCTGCGAAGAAATTGACCACGCCCTTGGCGACAACACCACGATCTGCAAAAATCTGTTCCTGTGCAATCGTCAGGAGACGGATTTTTATCTTCTTCTGATGCCTGGTGATAAACCGTTTAAGACAAAAGATCTCTCTGCGCAGATCCATTCCGCCAGATTATCTTTTGCAAAACCGGAATATATGGAGAAATATCTTGATACCACCCCTGGATCCGTCAGTGTATTGGGACTGATGAATGATTCTGAGAAGAAAGTACAGCTTCTTATTGATGAAGATGTCATGAAGGAGCCATACTTCGGCTGTCATCCCTGTATTAATACCTCGAGTCTCAAATTCACAACTGAAGATCTGATGCAGAAAATTATTCCAGCACTGGAGCATGAGCCTGTCACAGTGACTCTGCCGGTTCCGGAATAAGGAAAACACATAACCAAAGACACAGGAAAGCCCTCAGCTATAGATTTTGTCTATATCTGAGGGCTTTCTGAATATGGACTATTTTAAAATGCCGTAATCCTGCATGAATTCCTGCTATCCTTGATACTCCAATCGCATTAGACTCACGCACTGCGTCCAGACGATTACATATGATCACTCTGGGACAGCGAACACCAAGTTCCGGTTCCGGAAATGTCGGAGAATCTTATCATAAGACCGGCCGAGAATAAAGGCTATAATACAATTATTTCGGGGGTTATATGTCTCGGGATAGTGGTGCGTAAACAGTAACAAATACCTGGGAATGTTGTTCTGTAGTTGACAATGACTCTGGGAATGATATAAAATATAGAATTGAAATTCAGCGGTTGTTCTGATACTATTTTCTTGACCATATAACCTCCGACAGAACCATTCTGTTTAGAAGTCAGGTTACCGTTGTACCCGTCTGTAAGCGGTACGCCTAATTCATTTGCAACCTCGAATTTGAAACGGTCTAACGCACCTTTTGCTTCCGGTACAGCTGTCTGGTTAGAAGATTTTGTGTTTGACATATCAATTTCCTCCTTGGTTGTTGTTTTCTTTTGAAAGTGTTTTTGTGTTGCAATGCTAGTATATGAAGATGCAGAAATAATACACTGGAAGTTTTCGCATGGACAGGAAGAGCATGGAAACGGGAAAACTTGCATGATGACTGTAAGAAAAATATTAATAAATTATGAATTATGTATATTTTTTAAGTTTTAATTGCGTTTTATTTAGTGCTTTGTTATAATTACAGTTAGGATTGTGGATAAAAGATAAAATCCGCAAAATAAATAGGAGAAACGGAGAGGAGAAACTATGAACTTAGGTATAATCGCACATAACAGTAAAAAAGTACTGATAGAAGATTTCTGCATCGCTTATAAGAATATACTTGCCAAACATGAGGTCTATGCCACAGGTACAACCGGACGGAGAATAGAAGAAGCGACAAGCCTTCATGTGCATAAATTCCTTGCCGGCAGTATTGGTGGAGACAAGCAGTTTATGGAGATGGTAGAGCGTCAGGATCTTGATATGGTCATTCTGTTCTACAATCCGGTCATGATCGATCCTAAAGAACCGGATATCACAAGCATCGTGAGAAGATGCGACCAGTACAATATTCCTGTAGCGACAAATATTGCCACAGCAGAACTTCTTATTTTAGGGCTTGCAAGAGGAGACCTGGATTGGAGACTGAATCTGAAATGAGAGTGATCGCAGGTAAAGCCAGAAGGCTTAATTTGAAAACAATTCCGGGGATAGACACAAGACCTACTACTGACAGAATCAAAGAAACATTATTTAATATACTTCAGCCGGAGCTTTTGGAATGCCGTTTCCTGGATCTTTTTTCCGGAAGTGGCGGGATCGGAATCGAAGCTCTGAGCAGAGGGGCTTCTTATGCAGTGTTTGTGGAGAAGAATCCAAAAGCTGCTGCATGCATCAGAGAAAATCTTGCATTTACAAAACTGGCAGAAGATGGTAAACTGCTGAACATGGACGTGTTGCAGGCATTGCGTTCCCTTGAGGGAAAAGGTGTTTTTGACATTATTTTTATGGATCCCCCATATAATAATGAACTGGAAAGACAGGTGCTGGAATATCTGAAAGACAGCACAGTTGCAGATAAGAATACACTTATTATTGTGGAAGCGGATCTTCAGACGGATTTCAGTTATGTGGAATCTCTCGGTTACAGGCAGCTGCGTTCGAAAGAGTATAAAACAAATAAGCATGTATTTTTAGAACGTGCATAATTAACTATAATAATTTCAGAATGAATACATTGCTTCCTGAAATTATCATAAGATTGCTGCCTGCAGGCAGCATTCGTGTTGTTATGCATATGTGTATATGCCAGAGGAAAGAGAGAGTAAAAATAAATGAAAATAGCAGTATATCCCGGCAGCTTTGATCCGGCTACCTATGGACATCTTGATGTGATCCGGAGAGCAGCAGTTTCTTTTGACAAAGTGATAGTGGGCGTTTTACATAATTCTTCAAAAAGTCCGTTGTTTTCTGTGCAGGAACGTGTTAATATATTAGAAAAGGCGACTCGGGACGTTCCTAATGTCGAGGTAAAACCATTTGAGGGATTGTCTGTGAATTTTGCCAGAGAGAATCACGCTCAGGTGATCATACGTGGACTTCGTGCAGTTACAGATTTTGAGTATGAGCTCCAGATGGCTCAGACCAATCGTGTACTTGCACCGGATGTAGATACTGTATTTCTGACTACAAGTCTGGAATATGCATACCTGAGTTCTACAATATTGAAGGAAGTTGCACATTTTGGAGGCGACCTGAGTAAGTTTGCACCGGCCGAGATAACGGATGCAGTTATTGAGAAGATTCGTCTTACAGCAGACAACAAATAAGTTATTGTTTACATAGAGCGTACAGTAACAGAAATAGAAAATAAGGAGTGTATATACTATGAGCAGCAGAATTGAACAGATTATCGGTGAGATTGAGGAATATGTGGACAGCTGTAAATTCCAGCCACTGTCAACTACTAAGATTGTAGTAAATAAAGAAGAAATTGAGGAACTTCTGAGAGAACTCCGCCTGAAAACTCCGGATGAGATTAAACGTTATCAGAAGATCATTAACAATAAGGACGCTATCCTTGAGGATGCTCAGACTAAGGCAGATGCACTGATCGCAGATGCACAGGCAAGAGCACAGGAACTGGTAACACAGCATGAGATTATGCAGAAAGCATATGCACAGGCAAATGATACGATCAATGCAGCTAACAAACAGGCACAGGAGATTCTGGATTCTGCAACACAGGATGCAAACAGCATTCGTCTCAGTGCGATCACCTATACAGATGATATGATGGCCAATATTGGCAGTGTGCTTAATACAACATTAGAGGATGCAGGTGTGAAATACAAAACATTTATTGATTCCCTGCAGAGCTGTCTTGATGTTGTAAACCACAATCGTCAGGAACTTGCACCTCAGACAGCACAGGCTGCAGCAATTACAGGCTCTTATCATGATAATGACGGAGCGAAAGATGATGACGATCTGTTAGATGATCTGGGAGAGAACTAAAAATAAATCAGTTATAAATATAGAAGATGAGAAAACAAGGGGCAGGAAAATTTCCTGCCCTGATTTTGTATAATGAAATGATGACAGTTCCCGGAAAGAATTTATTTTCACAGATAGGAAATCAGACAGTAAAGAATACCTGCTGTAAGGAATGTACAGATACACTTGGAAATAAAATAAGGCAGAATGCTGAGGTCATGGTGGAGAACACCTTTTGTCTGAGCAAGGATGCACAGACCGCCGGATGCGGTGGCTGCAGCGGACAAAAGTATACGAGTCATGTATGGCAGTCCGGAAACTGAAATAAGAGAAAGTCCGGAAGTGATCTCTGTAAATCCGAGCAGCAGGTATTGATAGAGAAGTGGAAAAGGCGCATAATATCTGATACATCCTGCCAGAATGGAGAACAATAGAATATATCCTCCGAGACGTGTAATGGTTTCAAAACCGTTCATTATAGAAAAATCAAGTATATTTTTTCGAGAAGAAATCTCGGGTGAAAATCCTGGGGAATCTGAGATGGTGACATTTTGGTACACAAAAAAACGAAAGAACAGCATACATATCAGATTTGCTGAAAAAATACTCGCAAAGACCATGCCGGCAGGTACTGTATCCTTAAGACAGGACTTACAGAGATAGGTAATGATAAAGGCAGGGCTTGGATTGTTACAGAAGGTAGTGAGATAAAGAGCTTCTTTTTTGCTGATTTTATGTAATCCATACAGATCAGAGGCAAGTTTGGCTCCCAGAGGATAACCACACAGCATTCCGAGAACGAAAACATAACCACCCCAGATGCTGACACCCGGAAAAATATGAAAGAATGATTCAAATGGCAGGAGAAGTTTCCGGATATGACCGGTATGTGTAAGCATTCCTGTGAGAATAATAAATGGGAGAAGCGTTGGGATTAATGTATTCAGCCACAGAGTCATTCCGGCTCTGGCACAGGACAGACTTTCAGCAGGATGCAGCAGAAGAAAGACAAGAAGAAAACAAATACCACCGGTGAGTATGGTGTTTTTGGACATACAACAACCTCTTTGCAATTGTTTGCCATTCTTTATAAAATTTATATGGCGCAGAATGAAAATAAATGCTATAGTATTTGGGTAAAATATATCTGGAAAATTTGTCGTATATCGGGAAAACAATGGTATATTATAAGACAAATGTGTGATTTTTGGAGGTAATATAATTATGGCAGTTTTAGAGAATTGTGAACCCAAAAGAGTGTTCCATTATTTTGAGGAGATATGCAAAATTCCTCATGGCTCAGGAAATACAAAGCAGATCAGCGACTATCTGGTTCAGTTTGCAAAGGATCATGATCTGAAATATGTTCAGGATGAGATGAATAATGTGGTTATTTATAAACCGGGTACAGCGGGATACGAGAATGCTCCTGTAGTGATCATTCAGGGACATATGGATATGGTATGTGAGAAACGTCCGGATGTAGAGCATGATTTTACAAAAGACGGATTAAATCTTTCTGTAGAAGGTGACTATGTATCTGCAAACGGAACAACCCTTGGTGGTGATGACGGAATTGCTGTTGCTTATGGTCTTGCACTTCTGGAAAGTGATACAATTGCTCATCCGCCGCTTGAAGTGTTTATTACTGTAGATGAGGAAATCGGTCTTCTGGGTGCAGTTGGATTTGACTGCAGTGTATTAAAAGGAAGAAGATTTATCAATCTGGATTCTGAAGCAGAAGGAAGCCTCTGGATCAGCTGTGCAGGCGGACTTTCCGGAGTCAGCCATATTCCAGTGACAAGACTGGATGCAGAGGGAGAGAAGCTGACAGTTAAGATCAGCGGACTGATGGGCGGTCATTCCGGAGCTGAGATTGACAAGAATCGTGCAAACGCAAATTCTCTTCTCGGAAAATTTCTCCATGGTCTGGATGAGAAAACAGATTTTGAACTGATCAGTGTGCAGGGCGGACAGAAAGATAATGCCATTACAAGGGAGGCTACAGCAGAAATCCTTGTTCTTGAAGAAAATACAGATGCTGTCAGAGAATATGCGGCTTCTGTGCAGGGAGCATGGAGAGAAGAGTATGCAGGAACTGATGAGGGTATCACAGTAACTGTTGAAGATGAGGGAAAACAGGAAGTAAGGGTTCTTCATCCCACAAGTAAAGAAAAAGTAATTTTCTTCCTTGTAAATGTACCTTATGGTGTTCAGAAAATGAGCGGAACGATCAAAGGACTGGTAGAGACTTCTACGAATATCGGTATTCTGAAGACTTCTGAGAATGAGGTAATGGGAAGCTCCAGTATCAGAAGTTCTGTGGAGACAGCCAGAGATTCCCTTTCTGACAAGATTGCCTATCTGACAGAGTTCCTTGGCGGAGAGTATGAGAGACAGGGCGTTTATCCTGCGTGGGAGTATCGCAAGGATTCACCGCTTCGTGATAAGATGGTGGAAGTATATGAGGAAATGTATGGACAGAAACCGAATGTGGTGGCAATCCATGCAGGACTTGAGTGTGGACTTTTCTATAAGAAGATGGAAGGACTTGACTGTGTGTCTCTGGGACCTGATATGAAGGATATTCATACGTCTGAAGAGGTGCTTAGTATTTCTTCTACAGAGAGAGTCTGGAAGTATCTGGTGAAAGTTCTGGAGGCTCTTAAAGAGTGATGTTGGAAGCATCCCTGTTGCGCTTTGGCGGCAGGGGTGCTTTTTTGAATGTTCTATATGTCCGGTGCTTTGCATATACTGTATCAGAATGCGGAACAGCATTTCTAAAAAAAACAGAAACTATTCATATTAGCGAGATATTTTTCAAAATCTATGCTATAATAACAAAATGTATGAAATGCAAGGAGCGAGTGAAAATGGAAATACAGTTATGGAGAAGCATTTTGTGCCCGTATGAACTGGCTGTGAGAGAGCTGGAAGTGAAATTCAATCACATTATTGATGAATGTAAAGAGAATGATGTTTACTGCCCGATTGAGCAGGTGGAGGGCAGGGTTAAGAGCGTGAGCAGTATTCTTGAGAAAATGCAGCGCAAGCATATTCCTATGGAGAGAATGGAAGAAGAACTGGAGGATATTGCCGGTGTTCGTATTATCTGCCAGTTTGAGGAGGATATAGAGACGGTTGCTTCCCTGATCCAGAAGAGAAGCGATATGGTTATAAAGAGTGAGAAGAATTATCTGAAGCATATTAAACAGAGTGGTTACAGAAGTTATCATCTGATTATTTATTATACAGTGGATACGATCAAAGGGCCAAAGAAGCTGCAGGCGGAGATACAGATCCGTACAATGGCTATGAACTTCTGGGCGACGATTGAGCATTCCCTGCAATATAAATATAAAGGGGATATGCCGGAGCATGTGGCAGAACGTCTGAGCAAGGCAGCAGATGCCATTAATGCTCTTGACCATGAGATGTCTTCTGTGCGGAATGAGATTATGGATGCACAGAATTCGTCACAGATGCAGTCTAATCTGGTGAAGGATATTCTGATCAACATTGAAAATCTGTACAAGATTGCAAATAAGCGGGAGATTATGAAGATTCAGGATGAGTTCCTGAGAGTATTTAAAACAAAAGATCTTCAGCAGCTGAAGCGGTTCCACAGACAGCTTGATATTATATCCGAAGGATACCGGGCACAGGCAGTGTATCATCATGTCTGATTATTATCCGGAAATGATAATTTGAAAGGTTTGCTGCAGATGTAGAACTGTGTGGCGGATGATCGTATCCGCATGACTATAATACATACGAGGAAAATATAAATGCAGGATTTTTTACCGGTAACAAAGAAAGAAATGAAACAGAGAGGGTGGGAGCAGGTAGATTTTGCCTATATTACAGGTGATGCCTACGTGGACCATCCTTCCTTTGGTACTGCGATCATCAGCAGACTGTTGGAGAGTCGTGGGTATAAAGTGGGGATCATTCCTCAGCCTGACTGGAGAAAGAAGGAGAGTATTCAGGTATTTGGAGAGCCTCGACTGGGATTTCTGGTGTCTGCGGGAAATATGGACTCTATGGTAAATCACTATACAGTCTCTAAAAAGCACAGGCAGAAAGATTCCTATTCACCGGGAGGCCAGATGGGACTTCGTCCTGACCGTGCGGTGATCGTGTACAGCAATCTGATCCGTCAGACTTATAAAAAGACACCCATTATCCTGGGTGGGATTGAAGCCAGCCTGAGACGACTGGCACATTATGATTATTGGGAGAATAAAGTAAAACACAGTGTACTCCTTGATTCCGGGGCAGATATGATTTCCTATGGAATGGGTGAGCATTCGATCATAGAGATTGCAGATGCGCTGGCAAGTGGACTGCCGGTAGAGGAACTTACCTATATTGCAGGAACTGTATTTAAGTGCAGGGATCTGTCGAGAGTTTATGATCCGATTATTCTTCCTTCTTATGAGGAAGTAAAAGTAAATAAGAAGGTTTATGCAGACAGCTTTGCCATTCAGTATCAGAATACAGATCCATTCAGCGCCAGACCAATGGCAGAATCTTATGGGACAAAGGGATATATTATACAGAATCCTCCTGCTCTGCCCCTGACGCAGGAGGAAATGGATGATGTATATGCCCTGCCTTATACGGAGAAAGTTCATCCCATGTATGAGAAGCTGGGCGGAATTCCGGCACTGGAAGAAATCAAGTTCAGCCTGACAAGCAACAGAGGGTGCTTTGGTGGCTGTAATTTCTGTGCCCTGACTTTTCATCAGGGAAGAATTCTTCAGACCAGAAGTCATGAGTCTCTGATCGAAGAAGCTACCAGAATGACAAATGATCCTGAGTTCAAGGGTTATATTCACGATGTGGGTGGTCCCACAGCAGATTTCAGACAACCATCTTGTCAGAAACAGCTCACGAAAGGGGTCTGCAAGAATAAGCAGTGCCTGTTTCCCACGCCATGCAAAAACCTGACTGTAGATCATTCGGATTACGTTTCTCTGCTTCGGAAGCTGCGGAAGATCCCGGGAGTGAAGAAGGTATTCATCCGCTCCGGTGTACGCTTTGATTATGTGGTGGCAGACAGGGACAAGACTTTTTTGCGTGAACTGGTGGAACATCACGTAAGCGGGCAGCTGCGTGTGGCACCGGAACATGTGTCTGATCAGGTTCTGAAGTATATGGGAAAACCAAGTCACAGCGTTTATCAGCAGTTTCTTAAGGAATATGATGTGGCAAACAGGCAAACAGGAAAGCAGCAGTATGCTGTCCCGTATTTCATGTCCTCCCATCCGGGATGTACCATGAAAGAGGCAGTAAAACTTGCGGAATATGTCCGGGATCTTGGCTTTACCCCGGAACAGGTACAGGATTTCTATCCAACCCCGTCTACTCTTTCTACCTGTATGTACTATACGGGAATCCATCCTCTTACAGGTGAGAAGGTATATGTGCCGAAGAACCCCCATGAAAAAGCAATACAGAGAGCTTTGATGCAGTACAAGAATCCTGCAAACAGAGAACTGGTGCTGGAAGGCCTCAAAATGACCGGAAGAATGGACCTGGTAGGTTACGGCCCTAAATGTTTGCTCCGGCCGCTTCGAGAGAATCATGGAGGCCAACAGCATACTCAGGGCAGCAGTCGGAATGCGAAAAACAGCAGAAACAGCAAAAATAACAAAAACAACAAAAACAGTTCAGCATCTGCAAAGAAGAACACTATCAGAAATATACATAAGAAAAATTCCGGAGGAGGACGTAAGTGACAGAAAAGAAAAACAGAAATAAAAAACAAAGTAAAGCGAAAACATCTTCAAGAGTATCCAAAGGGAATTTCGGATATTTCAGAAGTGAAAAGAGACGCCGCCTGATCATCACTGCAATTCTTTTTGCAGTACCCTTATTCATCTTTTTTACATCCTGGTTCTATTTTAAGACAAGAATGACTGTCTGGACAGTTGTAACTGTAGTTGGCTGTCTTCCGGCATGTAAATCCATGGTGAATCTGATCATGATTCTGAAATGCAGACCAATGGATGCCGGATTATATCAGAAAATCCATGAGCATCAGGGCAGTCTGGATATGGCATATGAACTTTACATGACTTTTTATGAAAAAAGTGCCTATATTGATGCAGCAGCAGTATGTGGAAATACAGTAGTGGCTTACAGCAGTGATCCGAAAATCGATGCATCTTTCATGGAAACCAATTCCCAGAAGATCATCCGTAAAAACGGTTATAAAGTGACGGTGAAAATTTTTACAGATCTCCGTCCGTTCCTGGAACGTCTTGATTCCATGAACGATCACAGAGAAAGTCTGGAAGAAGGAATCAAATTTACCCCGGACGAAAAATATCCGGATCTTTCCAGAAACGAACTGATCCGACAGACCATTCTGGCATTGTGTCTGTAGCCGCCGGAATTCAGTTACAAAATATATCTATAGCAATGTGTTATTTCGGAGTTTGGTATAATTATACAGGAACAATTAAATATGAAAGAATTTATTATAGAAGAAAATGAAGCGGGCCAGCGCTTTGATAAATATCTGGCCAAGCTTCTCAGAGAAGCACCTAAAAGTTTTTTTTACAAAATGCTCCGCAAAAAGAACATCACTCTAAATGGAAAGAAAGCCACAGGAAACGAAAAACTTCTCAAAGGCGACACCATCAAACTGTTTCTGAGTGATGAAACTTTCGATAAATTTGCAGGAAGCAGTCAGGCAGCAAGAGCATACTGCGAACTGGATATTGTTTACGAGGATCCTGATATCATTATCATCAATAAACCGGCAGGGATGCTTTCACAGCCGGCAGATGACGGGGAACCGTCCCTTGTAGAATATCTGACCGGCTACCTTTTAAAGAAAGGTGACCTTACAGAAGAACAGCTCAAAACCTTCAGACCTTCTGTATGTAACCGACTTGACCGTAATACCAGCGGAATGGTCTGTGCAGGTAAAAGCCTTGCCGGTCTGCAGTTTCTGTCCAGGATATTCCACGACAGAACACTTCACAAATACTACATCTGCCTCACAAAAGGCAAAATAGAAAAACCGGATCATATCAGGGGTTATCTGCACAAAGATAAAAAAACAAACAAAGTAATCGTAAGCAGACAGGAATTCAAAGATTCCCTGCCGATTGAAACGAAATATCGTCCTCTTGGCAGCAACGGAAAAATAACTCTTCTGGAAGTTGAGCTGATCACAGGCCGTACTCACCAGATTCGTGCTCACCTTGCAGGAACAGGACATCCATTGCTTGGAGACACCAAATACGGAGATTCTGAATTTAATAAGCAATACATCCGCCATGGAGTCAGGCATCAGCTTCTCCATGCATACAGGTTAGTAATTCCGGAGACAGACCAGACCTTTGTGGCGCCGGCACCGGAGCTTTTCTGTAAAATCATCAAAGAGGAAAATCTTGAGGAGGCTTATCATGAGAATCTGGAAAGAAATATGGGATTACGCAAAAATGATCATCATAGTAGTAGTGATCGTAACGCTTGTGAATAGCGTAGTACTGATCAATGCCAAAATTCCTTCCGAATCAATGGAAAAAACCATTATGACAGGAGACCGTATTTTCGGATTCCGCCTTGCATATGGACTCAATCTGGATTTCTTCGGACATGAAATATCAAAAAAAATAAAAGATCCGGAACGCTTTGACATTGTTATTTTCAAATACCCGGATGACGAAAGCAAGCTTTTCATCAAACGAGTCATCGGACTTCCGGGAGAAAAAGTACAGATTAAGGACGGCAAAGTCTATATCAATGATTCAGAGATTCCTCTGGATGACAGTTTCGTTCCGGAAAAACCAAGGGGCAGCTTTGGCCCGTATGAAGTTCCCGAAAACAGCTATTTCGTCCTGGGTGATAACCGCAATCATTCCAAAGACTCCCGTTGCTGGAAAAGCACCAGTTTTGTGACCTTTGATGAGATTGTCGGAAAGGCAGTTATCAGGTATTATCCGTCGGTAAAATTATTGAAGTAGAAAATAAAATTTACGGAGAAATAAAGTGGCAACATGGAACAGCAGAGGTTTGCGGGGATCCACTCTGGAGGATCTTGTAAATCGTACAAATGAACAATACAGAGAAAAGGGACTGGCACTTATCCAGAAAATTCCCACTCCGATCACACCTGTCCGTATGGATAAGGAAAACCGTCATATTACGCTGGCATATTTCGAGCAACGAAGCACTGTAGACTATATCGGAGCAGTACAGGGCATCCCTGTCTGCTTTGATGCCAAAGAATGTGCGGCGGATACTTTTCCGCTTGCGAATATTCATCCTCATCAGGTGGAATTTATGCAGGCATTTGAAAAGCAGGGAGGGGTGGCTTTTTTTCTTATATTCTACAGCCATGAAAACCAGTTCTATTACCTTACACTGCGCAGTCTCCTTACTTTCTGGAACCGGATGCAGGAAGGCGGCCGCAAGAGCTTCCGGCGCGAAGAACTGGAATCTCAGTATTATTTGAATAAAAAAAGCGGGTTTCTTGTGCCCTTTCTGGATGGGATTCAGATTGATCTTGATGAGAGGGAATAGAAGAGGGACGCGCAGAAATTTATTTTATTTCTGGTGCGGTTTCGGCATCTAAGAGTTTCTAAGGCAAAAAAAATCTGCTAAAAGCATGAGCCGTCTTCTCAAACTCGCTCCGTCGCCGACTTCGCTCAGACAGTGAAACAGCCGGCTCATAACGCAGATTTTTTTTGCCTAAGAAACTCTAGAGTGTGTCTGAAAAATCATTCCCGCAATCTGCACGCCCCACTTTGCGGGATATTTCACCCGAATTCAGTTGCCGTAGCCCGCTACGGCGCCCTCATCCGGGCAAAATATCCCACAAATTGTGACGCACATCTTGCAGAAAGCCTTTTTCAGACACGCTCTAAGATACCTGCAAATGCACCGGAAATAAAATAAATTTCTGCGCTGTGTATTGGCAGTAATCATGAAGAAATCAACTGGCTGGCATACTATAGCAAGCCTCTTATAATGTATATTGATTCAGTTCATCAGAGCGTGAAATCCTGCGTCAGATATCCTTGATGTGCGTCAGCACGCCTGTAGGTATCTTCCTTGTCTTTCGCACTCGGCTGAACTGTCTTAAATGCATTAGTTAATAGACTTGCTATAGCCATCATAATCTTCCACATTGCGAAAACCAGCTCGGAAACATATTGTATTTGAGGTGCATTTGCAGGTGTCTTAGAGATTCTTAGTTTTCAGGAAATCTGCGTTATGAGAAGAAAAGCCCCTTGTCTGAGCGACAGCGAGTAATTCCGGGCTTTTCTTCTCATGGTTTTAGCAGATTTTCTGAAGACTTAGAAGCTCTTAGGCACCGAAACCGCATCTCAAATACAATATGTTTCTGAGCGTCCCTTTAAACATATAATAATAACATTAACTGTACTTGACATTTTTCTAAAAAACAATTATAATTCTATCTAGTCTCGCATTGCTTTAGTAGCACGTTACTACACTAAAGCGAAATTGGCAAAGTAATAACAACCACAATACATAACCAAGAGGAGGACCACCCATGCAGCGTATTTTCCACACCCCTGAAGGTGTAAGAGACATCTACAACGGCGAATGCAGCCAGAAAAGAAAGGTACAGGAGAAAATCCATCGCGTCTTCCACCAGTATGGCTATGAAGACATAGAAACCCCCACATTCGAATACTTCGAAGTATTCAGCCGTGAAGTAGGAACCATCCCCTCCAAAGAACTCTACAAATTCTTTGACAGAGAAGGCAACACCCTGGTACTCAGGCCTGACTTCACCCCGTCTGTATCCAGAGCCTGTGCAACCTACTTTTCCCCGGACAAAGAACCTGTAAGCCTCTGCTACACAGGAAACACATTTATTAATAACACCAGCTACAGAGGACATCTCAAAGAAACCACACAGATGGGAGTAGAACGGATCGGTGATGAATCCGCAGATGCAGATGCAGAACTTCTTGCCATGACAGTGGAATGCCTTCTGGCAGCAGGTCTTACAGAATTTCAGGTCAGTGTCGGACAGGTAGATTACTTCAAATCCTTATTAAAAGAAGCCGAACTCGGTCCGGAAGCAGAAGAACGTCTTCGTGTTTTGATCTCGCAGAAAAATTCTTTCGGAGTAGAAGAGTTTGTAGAAGAACAGAAACTCAAAGACAGTATGCAGAAAGCCTTTACTGAAATCCCACAGATGTTTGGTTCAGAAGAAGTCTTAAAGAAAGCCAGAAGTCTGACAAACAACGCCTGCGCACTGGAGGCAGTTTCCAGACTGGAAGAAATCTATGAGATTATGAAAAACTACGGATATGAAAAGTATATCTCTTTCGATTTTGGAATGCTTAGTAAATATCAGTACTATACAGGTATCATTTTCCAGGCATATACTTACGGAACCGGTGAACCTATGATCAAGGGAGGCCGTTACAATGGCCTGATGAAACACTTTGGCAAACCTGCGGCATCTATCGGATTTGCCCTTGAAGTAGATAACCTTCTTCTTGCACTTTCCAGCCAGAAACTGATCTCTGAGAAAGAGGAGAAGCCGGAAGTAATCGAATACGAGCCACAGAACCGTACAGAAGTCATTAAAGAGGCACAGAAACTTCGTGCAGAGGGCAGATGTGTGGCATTACGTTTGAAAAAGGAGGCCAGATAAGCCATGAGATACCTGACAGTTGCCCTGACAAAAGGCAGACTTGCCAACAAAACAATGGAGATGTTTGAGAAAGCAGGAATCACCTGCGAAGAGATGAAAGATAAAGATTCCCGTAAACTGATCTTTACCAATGAAGAACTGAAGATGAAATTCTTCCTTGCAAAAGGGCCGGATGTTCCTACCTATGTAGAGTATGGTGCGGCAGATATCGGAATTGTGGGAAAGGATACGATCCTGGAGGAAGGCCGTAAGCTTTATGAAGTGATGGATCTTGGATTTGGAAAATGTAAGATGTGTGTCTGCGGACCGGAGAGTGCCAGAGAAGTTCTGGAGAACAACCAGCTGATCCGTGTGGCGACTAAATATCCAAATATTGCCAAGGATTACTTCTTTAACAGAAAACACCAGACAGTAGATTTGATCAAATTAAACGGTTCCATTGAACTGGCACCCATCGTTGGTCTGTCTGAAGTGATCGTAGATATTGTGGAGACCGGAAGTACACTGAAGGAAAACGGACTGAAGGTGCTGGAAGAGGTCTGCCCGCTGTCTGCCAGAATGGTAGTCAATCAGGTGAGCATGAAGATGGAAAATGAGAGAATCCGTAAACTTATTGAAGACTTAAGAAGAGTTCTTCAGGAGGAGATGTAAAGATGCGTACAGTAAAATTAACAAAAGAATCAACAAAGGATATTCTTGAGAATCTGCTGAAAAGAAGCCCGAATAACTATGGGAAATTTGAATCCACAGTAGCTCAGATCCTTAATAAAGTAAAAAATGAAGGGGACGCAGCTCTTTTTGCCTATACAAAAGAATTTGACAAAGCTGATGTGACAAAAGAGACTATCCGCGTCACAGATGCAGAAATTGAAGAGGCTTATGCGCAGATTGATCCTGCACTTCTTGGAGTGATCCGCAAAGCTCTGGTCAATATCCGTCAGTATCATGAAAAACAGATCCAGAACAGCTGGTTTACAAGCACAACAGATGGAACTATGCTTGGACAGAAAGTAACACCGTTAAATCGTGTGGGTGTCTATGTACCCGGTGGAAAAGCAGTTTATCCGTCTTCTGTACTGATGAATATTGTACCTGCGAAAGTGGCAGGAGTCCCGCATATTGTTATGACAACACCGCCCGGAAAGGATGGCAAAGTATGCGCTTCCACACTGGTAGCAGCCAAAGAAGCAGGAGCAGATGAGATTTATAAGGTGGGTGGTGCACAGGCGATCGGTGCCCTTGCTTTCGGAACAGAGAGTATTCCGAAGGTAGACAAGATCGTAGGTCCCGGAAACATTTTCGTAGCTCTTGCAAAGAAAGCAGTATATGGCTATGTAAGCATTGACTCCATTGCAGGACCGAGTGAGATCCTTGTTCTTGCAGATGAGACAGCTAATCCGCATTTTGTGGCAGCTGACCTTCTTTCCCAGGCAGAGCATGATGAACTGGCATGTGCTATCCTGATCACTACAAGTGAAGAATTTGCGAAGAAAGTAGATGAAGAAGTAAAAGGTTTCGTGGAGGTTCTTTCCAGAAAAGAAATCATTCAGAAGTCTCTTGATAACTTTGGATACATTCTGATTGCAGAGGATATGGACGAGGCGATTGAGGCAGCCAATGAAATCGCTCCGGAACATATGGAGATCGTGACAGCCAATCCCTTTGAAGATATGATGAAAGTGAAGAATGCAGGTGCGATCTTTATCGGAGAGTACAGTTCCGAGCCACTGGGAGATTATTTTGCAGGTCCGAACCATGTACTTCCTACAAACGGAACAGCCAAATTTTTCTCAGCTCTTTCCGTAGATGATTTCATCAAGAAATCAAGTATTGTATATTACTCAAAATCCGCACTGCGTAATATACACAAAGATATCATTCAGTTTGCAACTTCTGAGCAGCTTACTGCACATGCAAATTCTATTGCAGTTCGTTTTGAGGATGAAGATGAAGAATAATGGTAAGGCTTTGAATCTGAAATCTGCTATAATGTAAACTGTAGTTTGCGCATTAAAACAATGGATTCAGAGTGTTTGAAAATAAGTAAGACAGAGAGGACTTAACCATGGCAAGAGAAGCCTCAGTAGAAAGAAATACAAAAGAAACAGAAATCAAATTAAAAATAAATCTGGATGGAACCGGATATTCTGATATTGAGACAGGTGTGGGATTTTTTAACCATATGCTGGATGGATTTACCCGTCATGGGCTCTTTGATCTCAGTGTCAGAGTCCATGGTGATCTTCAGGTGGATGACCATCACACCATCGAGGATACAGGAATTGTTCTGGGAACTGCATTAAAAGAAGCAATTGGTGACAAAAAGGGGATTAAGCGCTATGGAAGCTGCATCCTTCCCATGGATGAATCCCTGGTGCTCTGTGCGATTGATCTGTCCGGAAGACCTTACTTTGTATGGGATGCAGAGTTTACCACAGACAGGATTGGTGACATGTCCACGGAAATGGTAAAAGAGTTCTTCTATGCCATTTCCTATGCCTGTGGCATGAATCTTCATATCAGGGTTCTGGCAGGTGGGAATAATCACCATGTAGCAGAAGCAATGTTCAAAAGTTTTGCCAAAGCACTGGACGCAGCCACATCCTATGATCCAAGGATCACAGATGTTCTGTCTACCAAGGGCAGTTTGTAAAATTTGAAAATTTACGAAATGATTTATGGCAATCAATAAATTAGATGGAGACAGAAAATGGAAAATACAGTGAATTTAAAAAGCAGCATCGCATGGTCTGATTTTAAATTAAACAGTGATGGAATGGTACCTGTTATAGCCCAGGATTATCAGACAAACGAAGTGCTGATGCTGGCGTATATGAATGAAGAAGCATTTAATACCACTCTTGAAACAGGTAAAATGACTTACTGGAGCAGAAGCCGCAATGAACTCTGGACGAAGGGACTCACATCCGGACATCTTCAGTTTGTAAAATCCCTTACACTGGATTGCGACAATGATACGATCCTTGCTAAAGTAGAGCAGATCGGTGCAGCCTGCCATACCGGAAACAGAACCTGTTTTTTCAAAACCCTGACAGAAGTGTAATGAATAACGCGATAATATAACGGGATAGTGGTAAGAGAATCGATAGTTTTTTAATAATGCCGTTACTGTTCACTGGTAATATCCCGCGAGGTGTTTTTTGTGAGCGAAGGCCACAGAAAACCCGAGACATACCGCGCGAATTTATGCGATTAGCATAAATTAAGTTTGCGAAGCAAACGATACTCCTTGGGCATTGCACAAGGAGGTTCATATTTCCTGCATCGCGAAGCGTGTTGCTGAGAACGGAGTGAACAGTAACTAATGCCAAACATTAAAGGAAAATATACATGAATTGTATTGACATTTTTGGTAAAATGTGATAAAAAAAGAATATCCGAATTAAATATGTGCAATGTTATAACGCAAAGGTTGCATCGCGCTTGATGCGCAAAAGAGAATCCGGTGAGAATCCGGAGCGATACCGTCACTGTGTATGGGAGCTGCTTTTCAGAAACCACTGGGAAACCGGGAAGGGAGAAACAGCGATGATCGAAGTCAGGAGAACTGCCTTGGCGTAGAATTTAAGGTCTGCGGTATACAGAACCTGTATTCTCATAACGATACATAGCTCTTTTATTAAATGAATCAGACAGAATCGGAAATTACAGATATATCTGGTACATATAAACCATGTATTTATGGGAAAGCGGTAGCTGCAGAATATGCAGTTGCCTTTTTTGTGCATACAATTGTCCGGAAATACGAGAAATAAAAGAGGAAAAACGAAATGAAAAGAAAATCCATGTTAGCCTTATTACTGGCAGTATCCATGACTTGTTCCATGACAGCAGCAACAGGTACAGTTGCTTTTGCATCTGATGATGCAGCAACAGAAGAGGCTGCAGATGACACAGAAGCAGCTGCAGACGATGCAGATGCAGCAGATACAGAGGAAGCATCTGATGATACAACAGAAGCTTCTGATGATGATCAGAAAGCCGCAGACGAAGTTGGTGCCCTGATCGATAAGATTTATGTTCAGGAAAGAACAGACACAACTGACGAAGACTGCAAAGCAGCAAAAGAAGCATGGGACAAACTTACAGATGCTCAGAAAGAACTGGTAACAGGCGAAGAAGCAAGCCCTGAATACTTTGGACGTGACACAGGTGATGCTTCCAAAGATGATCCTCGTAACCAGGATGAGATTGGTGAGAATGAACTTCTTGTAGTAAGTTTTGGTACATCCTTCAACGACAGCCGTGCAGAGGATATCAAAGGAATCGAGGATGCCCTTGCAAAAGCATATCCGGACTGGTCAGTAAGACGTGCATTTACAGCACAGATCATCATCAACCATGTACAGGCAAGAGATGATGAAGTAATCGATAATATGCAGCAGGCTCTTGACCGTGCAGTAGCTAACGGTGTTAAGAATCTTGTTGTACAGCCGACACATCTGATGCATGGTGCAGAATATGATGAAATGACAGAGGCAATTGATGGATACAAAGACAAATTTGAATCTGTTGCAATTGCAGAGCCAATGCTCGGTGAAGTTGGTGATGACGCTACAGTGATCAATGATGACAAGAAAGCAGTTGCTCAGGCAATCACAGATGAAGCTTGCAAGGAAGCTGGATTTGATGATATGAAAGCAGCAGCAGATGCAGGCACAGCATTTGTATTCATGGGACATGGTACATCCCATACAGCTAACGTAACCTATGACCAGATGCAGACACAGATGGATGATCTTGGATTCACAAACGCTTTCATCGGAACTGTAGAGGGAGAACCGGAAGACACAGCATGTGACAAGGTTATCGAGAAAGTAAAAGAAGCAGGATTCAAGAATGTGATCCTTCGTCCTCTGATGGTTGTTGCCGGAGACCACGCTAACAATGATATGGCTGGTGATGATGCAGATTCCTGGAAATCTCAGTTTGAGGCATCCGGTGATTTCGACAGTGTTGACTGTCAGATCGCAGGTCTTGGAAGAATCGCAGCAGTAGAAGATCTGTATGTGGCTCATACAAAAGCAGCAATTGATTCTCTTGGAGCATCTGACGATGCAGCAGCAGAAGATACTGATGCCAAAGCAACAGATGACAGTGCAGACGATGCACAGGCAGATGACGCAGCTGAGACAACAGCTGATACTGCAGAGGCTGACGCTGAATAAAAAATATTGTTCAAACAAGATAAACTGCCCGGAGAACTTGCAAAAGTTTCCGGGCAGATATATTATATGATAAGAAAAAAAAAGTCATAGCAATTCCATAAAATACTGCAAACAGTTCGCACGTTTCTGTTCATTCCGTTCACAGTAACGTGCGCACATCTGAGAAAGATCCAGAGGAACTGTCTTAATTGCATTATTTTCTGGAATTACTATAATATATTTGCCATCACCTGTTCAAAAGCCTGTTGCTCTGCAGCAGATGGGTTGAACAGCACGATAGAAAAAACTATAAAAAATATGAAGATAAGGGAGAAGAAATAATCATGAAGAAACGTTCATTTACATTATTAATGTCAGCACTTACTATTTCAGCTACTCTGATCGGTACAAGCCCGGTTGCTGCAAAGACAGATACTGATACGGCAACAGAAGAAACCACTGATAAAGAAGAAACAACTGCAAAAGATGCTGATTCAGAAAACACAGATAATAAAGAAACAGATGCATCCAAGAGTGATACATTAGAGGATGGCACCTACACAGCAGAATTTGATACAGACAGCGGAATGTTCCATGTAAATGAAGCAAACGATGGAAAAGGAACCCTTACAGTAAAGGAGGGCAAGATGACTATCCATGTAAGCCTTGCTTCTAAGAAAATTGTAAACCTTTTCGTCGGAAAGGCAGAAGATGCACAGAAAGACGGGGCAGAGGTTCTTGAGCCAACCACAGATACTGTTACATACAGCGATGGAATGAGTGAGGAAGTATATGGATTTGATATCCCGGTACCCGCAATTGATGAAGAATTCGATGTAGCTTTGATCGGAACAAAAGGAAAATGGTATGACCATAAGGTAAGTGTCAAAAATCCTGTAAAATCTGATGATAGAGATGCAAAAAAAGATGATAAAGAAAATAAAGATGCAGATTCCAAAGCAGATGACACAGACAAAGATGCGAAAGACAGTAAGACAAGTGAAGGTAAGACTCTGGCAGATCTGAATCTTGAAGACGGCGACTATACGATGGATGTAACTCTTACAGGCGGTTCAGGAAGAGCAACCATTGATTCTCCTGCAGCCATTAATGTAGAAGGCGATAAAGCTACAGCAACTATCGTATGGAGCAGTCCGAACTATGATTATATGCTTGTGGATGGTGAGAAATATGAGCCGGTTAATAAAGACGGAAACTCCACTTTTGAAATCCCTGTCAGCGTATTTGATGCAGAGATGGAGGTAACAGCAGATACAGTAGCAATGAGTGAGCCTCACGAGATTGACTACACCTTAAATTTTGATTCCACAACTGCCAAAGAAGCAGAAAAAACAGCAAAATAATCACATACAAACAAAGAAACAATTATGAAGATGAAAAACATAATAAAGAAACAGCAAAAAACAATATTTATCGGTTTTATGTCAGTTGCATTATTTATTATCTGTATATGCACTGTCTGTACAGCATACGCAGCAGATAAAGACAATGCAAAAACTCCTGTGGATATCCCGGGACTTACCTATGACCACAGTATGGAACTTTCCTACGCAGAAGAATTCAGCGTAGACTATTACAATGATGGCTATGCTCTGATTACTATCGATCAGGAAGGACAGTTTCTTGTAGTTCCAGAGGGAAAAAAGGCTCCAAAGGGGCTTGAAAAAGATATCACAGTTATTCAACAACCGCTGAACAACATCTATCTGGTAGCAACCTCTGCCATGGATCTTTTCCGCGCAATTGACGGTATTGACAGCATTCGTCTTTCAGGAACTCAGGAGAATGGATGGTATATCCAGGAAGCAAAAGATGCCATGGAATCCGGAAAAATGATTTATGCAGGCAAGTACAATGCACCGGATTATGAACTGATCCTGGATGAAGGCTGTGGTCTTGCCATTGAATCAACTATGATCCATCATAATCCGGAGGTGGAAGAGAAACTGGAACAGTTTGGTATCCCGGTAATGGTAGAACGTTCCAGTTATGAGAGCCATCCTCTGGGAAGAACTGAATGGATGAAACTCTATGCTGTGCTTCTCGGAAAAGAAGATGTAGCTGAGAAGGCATTTAAGGAGCAGACAGACAAGCTTGACAAAGTTCTGACCTCTGATGATAAAGATACAGGTAAAACAGTAGCATTCTTTTATATTAATTCCACAGGTGCTGTCAATGTGCGAAAGAATGGTGATTATGTTTCAAACATGATCGAGCTTGCAGGCGGCAAATATGTTCCCGAAGATACAGGAGAAAGTGATAACGCTTTGTCTACCATGAATATGCAGATGGAAGAATTTTATGCCAAAGCAAAAGATGCGGACTATATCATCTATAACAGTACTATCGACGGTGAACTTTCTAGTATTGATGAACTGCTGGCAAAAAGTAATCTTCTGGCAGATTTTAAGGCAGTGAAGGATGGAAATGTGTGGTGTACGGGTAAAAATCTTTTCCAGGAAACCACCGAGCTTGGAACCATGATCGAAGATATTCATACAATCCTTACCACAGATGATGATTCACTGGATGAACTTGTATATATGCATAAGTTAAAATGATATTTGTAAATCCTCGGCACACTTGAATTCGCATTCTATGCGATTGGTATAGTTATTTACGAATGGCATTGAAATATGTTTGCGGGATTCTGCAGAACTGCCAAAAGCAGGAAATATAAAAACAAAAGGAACAAAAAATATGGATGACAAAAAACGTACAGCCAGATACTGGATAGCATTTTTTATACTGGCGGTGTTTCTGGTGATTTTATTTGTCTGGAATGTAAATGCCGGAAGCATTAATCTTTCAGTGGGTGAGATTCTGAATATTATTTTCAGACATCAGGGAGATGCGACTGCTTACAATATAATATGGGAAATCCGTCTTCCCAGGATTCTGTCAGTGATCATTCTTGGAGGAGCACTTTCTGTATCCGGATTTCTTCTTCAGACATTTTTTAATAACCCTATTGCAGGTCCCTTTGTACTTGGAATTTCTTCAGGAGCCAAGCTGGTAGTTGCACTTCTGATGATTTATTTTCTGAGCAGATCTATTTCCATGGGTTCTGCAGCCATGATCATTGCAGCGTTTATCGGTTCTATGATTTCCATGGGATTTGTCCTGCTGGTTGCCAAAAAAGTCCACAACATGTCCATGCTGGTTATCAGCGGTGTCATGATCGGTTACATCTGTTCTGCAGTTACAGATTTCGTAGTTACATTTGCGGATGACTCCAATATCGTCAATCTTCACAACTGGTCACTGGGAAGTTTTTCAGGAATGTCCTGGGGTAATGTGAAAGTAATGGCAATAGTAGTTCTGCTCACAATGGTGATCGTGTTCTTTATGTCTAAGCCTATCGGTGCCTATCAGCTGGGTGAAGTTTATGCCCAGAATATGGGAGTGAATATCAAGCTGTTCCGCATAGGACTGATTCTCTTATCCAGTATTCTGTCTGCCTGTGTGACAGCTTTTGCAGGACCAATTTCTTTTGTTGGCATTGCAGTGCCTCACATTGTAAAAAGCCTGCTGAAAACAGCCAGACCGCTCCTTGTGATCCCGGCTTGCTTTCTGGGAGGGGCAGTATTTTGTCTTTTCTGTGATTTGATCGCCAGAACCGTATTTGCACCTACAGAACTCAGTATCAGTTCCGTAACAGCAGTGTTTGGCGCACCGGTTGTAATCTATATCATGATCCGCAGACAGAAGAGAAATTGATATAAAAAGCAGGAGCAGAATACGCTATCCGGGCAGATTACTATAAGATGCAGCATAAAAAGGAAAACAGGAAAAAATATGTCAGAGAAAATAGCAGATGTAATAAAGGAAACAGAAAATAACAAAGCAGACCGGCAGGAACAGTATTTTTTCCGTACGGATCAGCTGACTGTGGGATATGACGGAAAACCTCTTATCAGAGAAATCAATATTCAGCTGAAAAAGGGAGAAATCCTCACTCTCATCGGTCCTAACGGTGCCGGAAAATCCACTATTCTTAAAAGCATCACCAGACAGCTTGCCACGATCAGCGGTACTGTTTATCTGGATAAAGAGAAAATGGCAAAGATGACCAATAAAGAGGTCTCTCAGAAACTGGCAGTCGTGCTCACAGAGCGTATGCGTCCGGAACTGATGACCTGCGAAGACATTGTAGCCACAGGGCGTTATCCTTATACAGGAACTTTGGGAATACTCTCCGCAGAGGATAAGACAAAGGTAAAGAAATCAATGGAAACCGTCCATGCATGGGATTTAAAAGACAGGGATTTTACAGCCATCAGTGATGGTCAGAGACAACGAATCCTTCTTGCCCGGGCTATCTGTCAGGAGCCGGAGATCATTGTACTGGATGAGCCGACTTCTTTTCTGGATATCCGTCATAAGCTGGAACTTCTTACCATTTTGAAACAGATGGTGCTGGATCATCAGCTTACAGTGATCATGTCGCTGCATGAGTTGGATCTTGCACAGAAAATATCTGATAAAGTTATCTGTGTACATGGAGAATATATAGAAAAATATGGTGCTCCGGAAGAAATCTTTACTTCTGAGTATATTCGGAAGTTGTATGGAATTACCAGAGGAAGCTATAATGCTGCTTTTGGATGTGTGGAGATGGATCCGCCCAGAGGTGAACCTCAGGTGTTTGTAATTGGCGGTAATGGAAGCGGAATTCCGTATTATCGAAAACTGCAGAGACAGGGAATTCCATTTGCGGCAGGAGTGCTTCACACGAATGATGTAGACTGTCAGGTAGCCGGTGCACTTGCAGACCAGGTGATTACAGAGAAACCTTTCGAAAGTATTTCACAGGAATCTTATGATAAGGCTGTGGAATTGATGAAAAAATGTCAGAAAGTGATCTGTCCTCTGAAAGACTTCGGAACAGTGAATGCCGCAAACAGGGAACTGCTTCGCCTTGCGCGGGAGCTGGGAATACTGGCAGAGCTATAGGTTACTGTTCACTCCGTTCCCAGCAACACGCTTCGCGATGCACAGAATTTATGCTAATCGCATAAATTCGCGCAGTATGTCTCGGGTTTTCTGTGACCTTCGCTCACAAAAAACACCTCGCGGGATATTAGCAGTGAACAGTAACAGCTATAGTACATCGTTTTCGAAATAATATTATTATTTCATGTATATGTATGCTATAATGGATACCATCAATCATCCAAAGGAGAGAAATATGGATAAGTTATACATTGTTATCCCGGCATACAATGAGCAGGATAACATTGAACAGGTCATTAATGACTGGTATCCTGTTATAGAGAAGCATAACGGAAACGGTCAGTCACGTCTGATTGTCATTGATGACGGGAGCAAAGATTCTACATATGAAAAACTGAAACAGTGTACAAAGACACGCCCTCTGCTGATTCCGATAACAAAACCAAACGGCGGTCATGGTGCAACTGTGCTTTATGGCTATAAGTATGCACTCAAAAATGGTGCAGATTACATTTTCCAGACAGATTCAGACGGCCAGACACTGCCGGAAGAATTTGAACCGTTCTGGAAACGAAGACAGAAATATGATATGGTCATCGGCTGGAGAAAAGACAGACAGGATGGAATATCACGTGTTTTTGTAACAAAAACTCTGAAACTGGTTATCCGTATCTGTTTTGGAGTAAATCTGACAGATGCCAACACTCCGTACCGTTTGATGAAAGCAGAGACGATGGCCAGGTACATACATCTGATCCCGAAGGATTTTAATCTTTCCAATGTACTTCTGGCTGTTATTTATAAGAAGAAGGGATGTAGCATCAAATTTCTTCCTGTCACATTCAGACCTCGTCAGGGCGGGGTGAATTCCATTAACATGAAGAAAATCTGTAAGATCGGAAAACAGGCGGTAATAGATTTTGTGAAATTGAACAGGATTATCCGCCGAACATAAAAAATGATGAAAAAAAACTGTTGTTCCTACAGTGATCGTGAGGAACAGCAGTTTTTTTGTTGTTGTATTTTCAGATAAATGTCGAATCATATCATAAGATGTCGGACGAAATAAATTGACATTTTCTTTAAACAAAATTACAATTATAGTTGTAATAAGACAGAAAACGGTATGTACCGATCTGCACACATCGGGTACATAACACACATAACACAACAAATCAACATATAACAAAACAACACACACAGGTAACAAGGTTACCACAAATGTAAAAATAATAATAGGGAGAAAAGAATAAGATGAACAAAATGAATGAATTGTGCGAAATGGAATTGACAGGTCGTTACGAGGAGAAACTTTCTGCTCTGAAAGCGGAAATCAGTGCAGCAGATGAGTATATCAGGCAGGATAACAGTGACCTGACGGAATTTGAGAACCGATATGAGCGTTTAGATATCCCGTATCGTGTAAAAAGATTTCTGGATGACTATATTGCGTGTATGCAGACAAAATATGAACGTCTTGCAGACCTGTGCTATCTGGCGGGAGAACAAGGATTATAAAAAAAATCTTGTTTTATCTGTCGAAATAAAGTATTGTAGTAATATACTATATTTACGACAGATAAGGAGAAAATGCGTTATGTACAGAAAGAAAAATTTTATAAGTCTGGGAATGAGCCTGGTTCTGGTAGCAGGAATTACGGTAACACCTGTAACAGCAGCAGATTTCACAGATGGTACAGTTTCTGAATTTAATTCAGATGATGCAACAGAATTTGATGTACAACAGGAAACTGCGGATAATGCGGAGTTTGCATCAGATACAGAGGATAGCATTTCGGACAAAGCAGGTTCAAATGAAGCAGATTCAGACGAAGAAGTCTTTGCAGAGGCTGTAATTCCGGACGAAAACGGTGCTGTGGATAACAGACAGCTTCTGGAGAAATATCTGAATGATATTCTGTACGGACAGGATCCGGACACACAGCCAGCAGCTTCTCTGGGTGAGGATGTACTGAATGGACAGCAGCAGACCTTATATGAGGAACTTAAGAGTAAAATCAGCGCAGTGGCATCGAAAGGTGGTTCTACCAGGTTTAAAGTCAGTTCAGATCTGGGACTGACCTGGCAGACAACAGCAAGCGGTAATGCGCTCAAAAGAGAAGTAGCCGCACACCTTAATGAACTGGATATTTCAAAGATTATCGATTGCCTGGCTGTAGATTGTCCATATGAATTGTACTGGTACGAAAAGACTGCAGCTACTACTTGGCAGTATGGTTACAGCACAAAGGCAACAGGAAACAAAACAACTGTAAAAATTGAAAATCTTTCCATATCTATGCCGGTGATCAGCAGTTATGCTTCCGGTAAATATAAAGTAAATGCAGGGATTGTACAGCTTGCAAAAAGTGCAGCAGAAAATGCCAGAATGATCGTAAAAGAATTTCAGGGTTATACAGAGACAGAAAAGCTGTACGGATATAAAGAAATGATCTGCTACCTGACTTCCTACAATGATGATGTGACGGAGGAT
This sequence comes from Blautia sp. DFI.6.71, assembly GCF_020593585.1. NCBI lineage: Bacteria > Bacillati > Bacillota > Clostridia > Lachnospirales > Lachnospiraceae > Blautia > Blautia sp. DFI.6.71. The sequence goes on along the minus strand of NZ_JAJDMJ010000002.1, from coordinate 188,410 downwards.
GATGAATACGGAGATCCATGGCAGTTAATCTATGTTTTTGACGGAGATGACAGTACTAATGTGGTCTGTGAAGGTTATTCCAAGGCATTTCAGTATCTGTGCGATCTCAGTGACATTACCTGCTATACAGTGACCGGTATGATGAATGGCGGTACAGGTGAAGGTCCTCATATGTGGAATATTGTGGCAAATAACGGTAAATATTATATGGCAGATATCACAAACAGCGATGAAGGAACAGTTGGAGAAGACGGAGGTCTGTTTCTGGATACTCCGATTTCAGGAAGTATTTCCCGGGGCTATACATATGCGACAGACAGTGCGAATATATATTTTGCATATGACAAAGAAGCAAAGAGCTTATATGGAATCGGAAAAAATTCCATTCTTTATATGACGCAGGAAACGTATTCTGCTGATGATCTGACTGCAAAACCGGCAAAAACTTCAATTACAGGTATATCAAACAGGACTGCCGGAAAACTTGTGATTACATGGAAAAAGGCAAAGAGTGCAGATGGATATGAGATCTATCGCCGGGCAGGAACCACTAATCCATACATAAGAGCAGCGGTAATTAAATCCGGTTCAACTACAAAATACACAAATGCAAAACTGAAAAAAGGACATATATATTATTACAGAATCCGTTCATACAGATATGATGAGAATGGAAGAAAGATATACAGCGGCTGGTCAACAGTAAAGAAGCAGAAAGTAAAATGAAATCGGTAATCAGAAAAAGGCACAAAGGATAACGTGGATAAAACAATGATGAAAGTACTTTCGTAAAAACAGAGTACACAGTTTCAGGGGATTTTCTTGCCATATGTGGAACATCATGATACAATGAGACACGATATGACAGAGAGAACCCCTGAAATTTTATTATATTATAAGAAATTACTCCATAATGCTCTTATAATATAATAAAGCAGTATTTTTATAATGCTGTAAATATCTGGAAAATATGGGAGGAATAAATATAAATGTGTGGAATTGTTGGATTTACAGGTAATCATCAGGCAGCACCTATATTATTATATGGTCTGTCCAGACTTGAATACAGAGGTTATGATTCAGCGGGACTTGCAGTTCGCGACGGCGAAGGTGATACAGAGGTTATTAAAGCGAAAGGCAGACTGAAAGTTCTTGCAGATAAAACTAATAATGGAGAATCTGTACCTGGAACATGTGGTATCGGACATACCCGTTGGGCGACACATGGAGAACCATCTGAGACAAATGCGCATCCCCATATGAGTGATGACGGTAACGTAGTAGCAGTTCATAATGGAATCATTGAGAATTATCAGGAACTGAAAGACAAACTGATCCGCAATGGCTATGAGTTTTATTCGTCTACAGACACTGAAGTAGCAGTTAAACTTGTAGATTATTATTATAAGAAATATCTCGGAACACCGGTAGATGCCATTAACCATGCAATGGTCCGTATCCGCGGTTCCTATGCTCTTGCGATCATGTTTAAAGACTACCCGGGAGAGATTTATGTGGCAAGAAAAGACAGCCCGATGATCCTTGGGGTGGAGAACGGTGAATCTTACATTGCATCCGATGTTCCTGCAATTTTAAAATACACCAGAAATGTATATTATATTGGAAATCTGGAGATGGCTCGTATCAGAAAAGGGGAGATCACGTTCTACAATCTGGATGGTGATGAGATCCAGAAAGAGCCGAAAACAATTGAATGGGATGCAGAAGCGGCGGAGAAAGCGGGATTTGAACATTTCATGATAAAAGAAATTCATGAACAGCCGAAAGCAGTTCGGGATACTTTGAATTCTGTACTCAAAGATGATCGTATTGATCTCTCAGAAGTAGGTCTTACAGATGAGGAGATCAAAAAGATCAGCCAGATTTATATTGTAGCATGTGGCTCTGCTTACCATGTGGGAATGGCAGCCCAGTATGTGATTGAAGATCTGACAAGGATTCCGGTACGTGTGGAACTGGCATCGGAATTCCGATACAGAAATCCGATTTTAGATCCGGAAGGTCTTGTGGTCATTGTCAGCCAGTCAGGGGAAACAGCAGACAGCCTTGCGGCACTTCGTGAGGCGAAACAGAGAGGTATCCGTACACTGGGAATTGTCAATGTGGTAGGTTCTTCCATTGCCAGAGAAGCGGATAATGTTTTTTACACTCTGGCGGGACCGGAAATTTCTGTAGCAACTACCAAGGCATACAGTACTCAGCTGATTGCCTCCTATGCACTGGCAGTGCAGTTTGGAAAAGTCAGAGAACAGATTACAGAAGAAAAATATCAGGAGCTGATCGCAGAGCTGAAAACACTTCCGGATAAGATTGCCAAGATTATTGAAGATGACAAAGAGCGTATCCAGTGGTTTGCGGCTAAGCAGGCAAATGCCAGGGATGCTTTCTTTATCGGGCGTGGTATTGACTATGCCATCAGTATGGAAGGCAGCCTGAAGATGAAAGAAGTCAGTTATGTACACACAGAAGCTTATGCGGCCGGAGAACTGAAACATGGCACAATCTCTCTGATTGAGGACGGAACTCTTGTGATCGGTATTCTCACGCAGAATCATCTCTATGAGAAAACAGTCTCCAATATGGTAGAATGTAAGAGCCGCGGTGCATACCTGATGGGACTCACCACATATGGACATTATAATATAGAAGATACTGCAGATTTCACAGTTTATATTCCGAAAACAGATCCACACTTTGCAACTTCACTGGCAGTTATTCCTTTGCAGCTGCTTGGCTATTATGTCAGCGTAGCCAAAGGCCTAGATGTAGATAAGCCGAGAAATCTGGCTAAGAGTGTAACTGTAGAATAGTGCCGGGAAAACAATACAATATGTAGCGTAATGCCACAGACTGTAAAGGATTAATACGGTCTGCGGCATTTTTTTCAAAATCCCAGAATCTCATGAAAATAGATCTGATTTTGAATAACAGAAGGATGTTCCGGTTTCAGTGTTCTGGCTTTCCGATGAAATTCAAAAGCTTCTTTGTGCATTCCGGATTTGTCCAGACATACACATAATTGCAGAAATGGTATGAAATTATGGCAGTCCGGAATATAGAATCCTCCGTTTTGGCTGTTGTCCGGTGCAAGAAGTGCCTGATGATACCAGTGAGCTGCCATGGAAAAGTTCTGTTTCATAAAAAATATTTTCCCAATCTCACAGCATATTTCGGCTCTTGGAATATCTGACATGAAACTGTGAAACAGTATCTCAAGAGCATACTGGTCATTGCCTGATGCCTGATAACAATAGGAGAGAACCAGACAACTGTCCAGTCTGTTTTCAATCCAGCCGTCCGGCTCTTTCAGAAATTTTTTCAGAACACAGATGGCATACTCGTATTGCTTATGATAAAAAAGTTCCCGGCCATAATAAAATAAGTCTCTGGGTTCCAGAGGCTCTCCTTCTTCGATCATCTGTTGATAGATGTGCAGATTTCGAAAGGAAGAGCAGGGTTTTATTTTGCGATGTTCAATCTGTATGGGAGAATAAAGGATGTTCCCGGTGGGAATGATGGATTCATGAACTCTTCCCCGCCATCTGAAATTTCGGGAAGTTTTTAAGATGCGTTCTCTGTAACAGGAGAATGCAGCATGATTCCATTCATCGAAATCTGTGACATAATCCATCATAACCATATCTGTGTTCGGACTCAGTGTTTCTTTTAATTGTTTTAGTCTGTACAGATTTTCCTGAGTGATCATGTCGTCTGCATCCAGCCACATCCAGTAATCAGTACTGACTTTTTCCGAAATAAAATTCCGGGCAGCAGAAAAATCATTTTTCCATGGAAAATCATAAACTTCTGCTGTAAATTCTCTGATAATTTCTTTGGTCCTGTCTGTAGAACCGGTATCACAGATAAGAATTTTGTCTACAATTTCTTTCATGGGTTTCAGGATACGCGGCAATACTTTTTCTTCATTTTTTACAATTATACAAAGGCTGAGAGAAATCATGGAAGATAATTTAAAGCACCTTTTGAGAAAATCAGGAGGAGCATTTGCCCCTCCTGGGGTTTAAGTTGCAAGAAGTCCGGCTGCGCGGAGATTTGCGAGAAGCTGATTAAACTGGGTTACAATATCTGTCTGACCTGTGGCATCTGCTACGGCCGCTGCCGGAGCTACAGTACCGGCAGGTCCGGTAGCACCAGTGGCTCCAGTAGGTCCGGCAGGCCCGGCAGCACCAGTAGGTCCGATAGGCCCGGCAGGGCCAGTAGGTCCGATAGCTCCGGAAGGTCCGGCAGCGCCAGTGGCTCCGGTAGCTCCGACAGGTCCGGTAGCGCCAGTGGCTCCAACAGGTCCGACAGGACCTGGGTAGCCTTGAAGTCCGGGTTCACCCTGGGGGCCCTGAGGTCCCATTGGACCAACGGGACCGGGACAGCCTCTGGGTCCGGTAGGACCAGGACAACCGCGCGGCCCCTGAGGTCCCTGACAGTCACAGCTGCAGCGATTGTTATTGTTACAACAGGATGTACCGGATAATTCCGGATCATCTGAGGTATGACGACTAAACAGCATAGAAAAGTATCACCTCTGGAAAATCTTATATCGTCAGACTAGACAGTCTGCCCGGCAGACTGTAATTTTACAGGACATTCCGGCAGTTGTCGTGGAATCTGACAATAATAGATTGCAGTTCTCGATATTAGTATATGTTTCATATGTGAGTTTGTGACTTACTATTGTATAACTGTCAACTACCCATTACCTAAAGGCAATGGGCTTGTAACTGCCCAGTCGTAGTAACGGTTTACGCCTTCGACCTTTTATCCCCAATAGGTATTGCTACCTAAAGTGGCGCTACATCATAGGGTGGTTGACAGCATCCTTTACAGACAAGATATACTCATCTGTAACTGTATCAGGTACTAAACTTCCCATGCTATACAGCAAACATTCTTTTACGGGTAAGATTTTACGCAATACGCGAGTGTTTTACTTTATAGGAAAGAAATATAAAAACTGCTGTGAAAGATAAGTTTATTTTCCTGACAGGATAATTATCAAAAATGAAAAGAGTCTGATGCATAAAACATATAGGTTTATGCGTTGGATTCTTTTTTGTCTCTTGCCCAATAAGTTCCGGTATGCTATGATAAACAAAAGCATATTTTCTAATTATCTAAATCTATGTAATTGCCCGGTATTTTCGACAGTTACAGCCAAATCTCAATTCATATACAGATCATGAATCTGTTCTTTCAGAAAAGTCATGCTTTAATTTTCACTATTTATTTCTAGCAGGAGTTTTCTAAAAGACAGGAACTCCTGAACATATTTATTAAGGAGGTTATAAGATGCTGTATAAGAAGACAGAAAAGCTATCAATAATAAAGAGGGAGGGTGAGATAATGGGTATGTTTGTAAATCCGAATGCTGCAGCATTTCAGTGTGCAGTCAATTCAGAAGTATATATAGACAAAACGGGATTATTGGAATACACAAATAAAGTATTGGGCACAAATGCCAGGTTTATATGTAACAGTCGTCCGCGCAGATTCGGGAAATCTGTTACTGTAGATATGCTGACTGCATATTACAGTAAAGGATGCGACACTGAAAAAATGTTTTCAGGACTGGAAATCAGCAAATGTCCGGATTTTTACGAACATTTAAATAAATATGATGTCATTCATTTTGATGTACAATGGTGCTGTATATCAGCAGGTTCCAGTGAGAATTTAATTTCATATATCACGAATATCGTTGTTTCCGAATTAAGAGAGACTTATCCTGAAGTCAATCTGGTGGAAAACAGCACTATATATGGAGCAATGGCACGCATTAATACTGTATTAGGAAAACAGTTTATTGTAATCATTGATGAATGGGATGTTCTGATTCGTGATGAAGCCCATAATCAGGCAGCACAGGAAATGTATATTGACTTTCTCAGAAACATGTTTAAAGGAATTGAGGCATCAAAATATATCGCACTTGCATATCTGACCGGAATTTTACCGATAAAGAAATTAAAAACCCAGTCTGCCTTAAATAATTTCACCCAGTTTACAATGCTTAATGCCGGCCCATTGACACCATATATCGGTTTTAATGAAGACGAAGTAATCGATTTGTGTGAAAAATATGAGATAGATTTTGCAGAAGTGAGGCGGTGGTACGATGGTTACCGTCTTGGAGATTACCATGTATATAATCCCAATGCGTTAGTAAATCTGACAATCATGCGAACATTTCAAAGCTACTGGTCACAGACAGGAACCTATCTGTCAATCCTGCCACTGATCAACATGGATTTTGATGGTCTGCGGACATCCATTATAGAGATGCTGTCCGGTTCCTCTGTAGAAGTAAATGTCAATGAATTTCAGAATGATATGGTCAGCTTCGCAGACAAAGATGATGTATTGACTCTGCTGATCCACCTGGGTTACCTTGCCTACGACCAGAGAACCCAGAGAGCTTACATTCCCAATGAAGAAATCCGTCAGGAATTTCGTGCTGCCACCAAACGAAATAAATGGAACGAACTGATTGAATTCCAGCAGGAATCTGAGAAACTACTGGAAGCCACCTGGGAAATGGATGCAGAAACAGTTGCTGAACAGATAGAGAAAATCCATGCAGAATACACATCAGTGATTCAGTACAATAACGAGAATTCCCTGAGCAGCGTACTCAGCATTGCCTACTTAAGTGCAATAAAATACTATTTTAAGCCAATCCGGGAACTCCCGACAGGAAGAGGCTTCGCAGATTTCGTCTTCATCCCCAAACCACTGTACAGAGACTATTATCCTGCATTACTCGTCGAACTGAAATGGAACAAAGACGCAGAAACTGCTCTGAATCAGATAAAAGAACGAAAATATCCAGAGTCATTACAGCAGTATACAGGAGATATTTTGCTGGTGGGGATCAACTACGATAAAAAAGAAAAAGTACATCAGTGTGTAATCGAAAAATGGTTTCCACTGTGTATATAGAACGTAACTTCAAAAGAATCATATAAGTTATGAGAAAAGACATTCTACCCCAGTGGATGGAATGTCTTTTTTATATAATTTTTAGCTTGCATCTATGTAAAATTGATATCAGAAAATTCCCTCTTTTTATGTTGACATTACTAAAAGCAAGACTATAATGAAAACCGAAAAAAGAATCTGAAACGATTGGAAAGGGGAAGTTAATTATGAGTACAGTTTTGCCAAGAGAAGAAGCAGTAGAAACAATTTTTTCTAAAATTTTGGCTTCGCCGGAAGCATCCGGACGATTAAGCGGAGTTTTTTATGACCATATAGATGACGACCATCGTCTGACAGATAATGACAGAGATCATTTCCTGCAGGTATTGTTTCATGCGTACCAGAACGGTGATATCAGTGCACTGCTGTTGGAATTATGCGGCAGAAGTATGTTTGACCTGTTAAGGGAGGCTTATCTGATCCCGAAGAAATTCCACGGAAAAGCAGGAGAGAACCCGGTGCTCCTTACAGATGCAGCCGGAGAACTTCTTCCCGGGGAAAAGGTTTCAGCCAGAGAATATGCAAAATTCAAGGAAACATATGAACATCATGAATGTGCCCCCAGATCTGCACTGTATCTTGCAGATGGTTATGATCTTGTCCGTACCTATACAGAAGGTCTGAACATTACAGAAGAAAAAGATAACCGTAAACGTGGTGTCCTGGCTCTTTATGCACTTCCCGACACCTGTAAACTGGGTCTGACAGAAGCACAGGCATATGCCGTTGTATGGGATGCTTTCCAGAAGATTCAGGAAGAAGCCCCAAGAGCCATGGTATACTACGGACAGGAAACAGGTCTGAAGAAAGAGAATCCGGATAAACCCTATGATGAAATTGGAATTCTTCTTCCTATCCATGAATTTGAGAAAAAAATGCTGCAGCATTTAGACGAGATTGACGGAATCGTACTGGCATGCAGAGAGAAAATGATGGAGAAAGCAGGAAATGACAGTCTGCAGCTTTAACAAATCAAGCAAGTAGCAAAGCGGATGATTTTATCCGATTGACAATATAGAATGAGGAAGTGAGAAAAATGCCGCAGGAAGTGATTAAAAAGAACCATATGGATGTTGCCTGGCATGAGTATACAGATGAAAATGGGGAAAATGTACCAGTTGTAGATTCCAGCATCGCAGAGAAAGCATCCGTTATCGGACGTGTGGGGATTATGTTTCTCTCATGCGGTACCGGAGCATGGAGAGTGAGAAGTTCCATGAATACACTGGCAGAAGCACTTGGCATTACGTGTACGGCGGATATTGGTCTGATGTCCATTGAATATACATGTTATGACGGAGAAAATGGTTTTACCCAGTCGTTGTGCCTGACTAATACAGGCGTAAATACTTTGAAGTTAAATCGTCTGGAACACTTTATCCGAAACTTTGAAAAAGAAGGAAAACATATGTCAGGAGAACAGCTGCATACATTTCTTGACAATATTGAAAAAACACATGGTCTATATTCCCCGCCTGCACTGGGACTTGCTGCAGCGATCGCATGCTGCGGATTTACATTCCTTCTTGGGGGCGGTCCGATCGAGATGTTCTGTGCATTTGTCGGGGCAGGAATTGGAAATTATCTCCGCTGCAAACTGACCAAACACCATTTTACATTGTTCTTATGTATTGTGTCTTCTGTATCTCTGGCATGTTTTGCATATGCAGGTCTGCTCAAACTTGGAGAAATATTATTTGGTATTTCTGTTCAGCACGAAGCGGGATATATCTGTGCAATGCTCTTTATCATACCGGGATTTCCGTTTATTACCAGTGGTATTGACCTTGCAAAACTGGATATGCGTTCAGGAATAGAACGTCTGACTTATGCTTTGATCGTTATTCTGGTAGCTACTATGTCAGCATGGATCATGGCACTGATCCTGCATTTGAAACCTGTAGATTTTATAAAACTTTCACTGTCAACAGAGCAGTGGATCTTATTCAGGCTTCTTGCAAGTTTCTGCGGAGTGTTTGGATTCTCTATCATGTTTAACAGCCCGGTTCGTCTGGCAGTCGCAGCAGCCGGGATAGGAGCAGTTGCCAATACTCTGAGACTGGAACTGGTAGACCTTGCAAATATTCCTCCTGCTGCAGCCGCATTTATTGGTGCACTTACTGCGGGACTTCTGGCGTCTCTGCTGAAGAATAAAGTCGGATATCCAAGGATATCTGTAACAGTTCCCTCAATCGTTATCATGGTTCCGGGATTATATTTATACAGAGGATTTTATAATCTTGGTATTATGTCATTATCAGTAGCTGCATCCTGGTTTGCGTCTGCGATCCTTATCATTGCAGCGTTGCCATTAGGGCTAATCTTTGCACGTATTCTGACAGATAAAGCTTTCAGATACTGTACTTAACCGAATCAAAAATCAGGGAAATCCCCAACCACTGCTTAAATTGCAAAAAGCAATAAGCAGTGGTTGGGGATTTGTTCGTGCAAGTATCTACTCCAATAGGAAAATGTGAAAATTATATCAAACTAACAAACAATTTTATGCTTCCAAACAAATATTTAAACGAAAAAATTGTTCAGGTTTCTGTACAAAAGCTCTTGTCAATTTTTTGACAATGTGTTATCATTAAGGCGTCAATTTTGTTAGGAGAAAAGGAGTATTAAGATTATGAGCAGTAAAATTACTATCATTGGAGCCGGCAGTGTCGGATCTACCATCGCGTACACTTTATCAAGCCAGGATATCGCATCTGAAATTGTTCTGATCGATATCAACAAAAAGAAAGCAGAAGGTGAAGTTCTGGATATTATCCAGGGAACCTGCTTCAGAGATCCTATCTCTATCATTGCCGGAGACTACGAAGATGCTAGGGATTCTGACATCGTTATCATCACATCCGGTATTGCCCGTAAACCAGGACAGACAAGACTTGAACTTACACAGACAAATGTAAATATCCTCAAATCTATCACACCGGAGATCGTAAAGGCAGCTCCAAATGCCCTTTATCTGATCGTAAGCAATCCGGTTGATATCATGACTTATGTATTTACAAAGATTTCCGGACTTCCAGAAAACCAGATCCTTGGTTCCGGTACAATTCTTGACTCTGCACGTCTGCGCTGCGGATTATCCGAACATTTCCAGATTGCACAGAGTAATATCCATGCCTATGTATTCGGTGAGCATGGAGATACATCCTTTATTCCGTGGTCTGGTGCCTATATTTCAGGTGTAAGTGTGGATGAATATTACGACCTTGAGAAGAAACTCGGTAAGGATATTGAACCGATTGATAAAGAAGCAATGCTTCAGTATGTACAGAAATCTGGCGGTGAGATCATTTCCAAGAAAGGTGCAACTTTCTATGCAGTATCCTCTTCTGTATGCAAACTTTGCAGCCTTCTTGTATCTTCTTCAGAGTCTATCTCTACAGTATCTACTATGATGCATGGAGAGTACGGAATCGATGATGTATGCCTGAGTACATTAACTCTGGTAGGACCAAATGGTGTACAGGGCAAAGTTCCAATGAGAATGACAAAAGCTGAGATCGAACAGCTTAAGAAGAGTGCAGATGCACTGAAAGAAATTATTGCTCAGATTGACCTTAATTAATAATATATCAGACAAAACATTCAGAAGTACAGGTACAGCCTGTTCTTCTGAATCCATATTACTGTTTACTCCTTTTTAATTATTAGCCAAAATTCTGTACTGTAAGCGGAAACAGACGAATTTTGGCTTACATATATCAAAAGCAAAAAAATATATAAATAATATTTTTATTAATTTTTTGAAAGATACTATGATTGTGAGTAAATAGAAAAGCGGAAGATTTTATCTGCCTGAAAAAGATTAATTTAGATCAGAAGAATTGAGCAATGATGCGTGATAAAAAAATTATCAAAAACCTCTTGTTAAAATGTTGTCAATATGATATAATATTTTTCGGAAATCGAGCTGATACACTCCTTTAATTGCGGAGGAAGGGTGTGCGAACTCTTTTATTTTCTATGTCTCAACAAAGATATAAAAAGTAATTGTATTAGACTTGATTTATATTTTTGTCCATATATTGTTAAAAAAAAGACAAGGACTAGCGACTGTTATTTACGGGCGCTATATATCGGGGCAAATTGCTTTTGGACCCTGATATCATTATTTGAGCAACATGAATTTATCTGAACAACTAAGAAAGGATAATGTTAAGTATGAAGTACAGTTATTATCCGGGTTGTACCCTGAGAAACAAGGCGAAAGATCTGGACGAATATGCCAGAGCCAGCGCCAGAGCACTTGGGTTTGAACTGGAAGAGATCGAAGACTGGCAGTGCTGCGGAGGTGTTTATCCTCTGGGAACTGACGAAATTGCTACGAAGCTTTCTTCTGTACGTGCTCTTAATCAGGCCAAAGAAAAGGGCCAGGATCTGGTAACAATCTGCTCTGCCTGTCATCACGTGATCAAACGTGTCAATGATGATATGAAAAATGTGGAGGATATCCGCACCAGAGCAAATAATTACATGCAGCTTGATGAGCCTTATGAAGGCGAGACAACAGTGCTCCATTATCTGGAAGTACTTCGCGACAAAGTCGGTTTCGACAAGCTGAAAGAGAAGGTAGTAAACCCGCTTACAGGAAAGAAAATCGGAGCCTATTACGGATGTCTCTTATTACGTCCGGGCAAGATCATGGCTTTTGATGATCCGGAGAATCCGACAATCATGGAAGATTTCATCCGTGCACTTGGGGCAGAACCGGTAATCTATCCATACAGAAATGAATGCTGCGGCGGTTACATTTCTCTGAAAGAAAAAGATATGTCTCAGAACATGTGTCAGAAAATCGAAGACAGTGCGAGAGGCTTTGGCGCAGATATGCTGATCACAGCCTGTCCATTGTGTAAATATAATTTAAATAAAAACGCTTCCAGCGAACTGCCTGTATATTATTTCACAGAGCTCCTTGCAGAAGCCCTCGGAGTAAAAGAGGAGGTAGAGAAATGAGAAATGAACATTCAGCAGCAGAGAAGATCAAAGAAATCTCAGGAACAAATCCGCTGAAATGTATGAAATGTGGAAAATGTTCTGCTACCTGCCCATCTTTCAATGAAATGGATATCAAGCCACATCAGTTTGTATCCTATGTTGTAAACGAAGATATTGAAGCACTTGTCAATTCAAAATCTCTCTGGAAATGCCTTTCCTGCTTTGCCTGCGTGGAGCGTTGCCCAAGAGATGTAAAACCTGGAAAGCTCATTGATGCAGCAAGACAGTTAGTTGTCCGTGAAAAAGGCGGAGATTATCTGAAAGCAGATGAGATCCCGGAACTTCTTGATCCGGAACTGCCACAGCAGCTTCTGGTAAGTGCATTCAGAAGATACAGGAGGTAAGTCAGAGTGCAGAGAATTGGTGTATTTGTCTGTCATTGTGGAAGCAATATTGCCGCTACGGTAGATGTAAAAAAAGTTGTTGAATTAGCTGCCAAAGAGCCGGGTGTCGTTCATGCAGAAGACTACCAGTACATGTGCTCAGAAGCAGGCCAGGCTAAGATCCAGGAAGCCATCAGAGAGAAGAATCTGACAGGTGTTGTTGTCTGTTCCTGTTCTCCGCGTATGCATGAGGCAACTTTCAGAAAAGCAGCTGAAAGAGCCGGACTGAACCCATACATGGTGGAGATCGCAAATATCCGTGAGCACTGCTCCTGGATCCACAAGGATATGGAAGAGGCTACAAAGAAAGCCGTAATCCTTGCCAGAGCAGCAATCGCAAAAGTGAATTTAAATGATCCTCTTCAGCCAGGAGAGAGCCGTGTTACAAAGAGAGCCCTGATCATCGGCGGCGGTATTGCCGGAATCCAGACAGCCCTGGATATCGCAGATGCAGGATATGAAGTAGATATTGTAGAGAAAACTCCAAGTATCGGTGGAAGAATGTCACAGCTTGACAAAACATTCCCTACACTTGACTGTTCTGCATGTATCCTCACACCGAAGATGGTTGAGGCAGCAGCCCATGAGAAAATCAATATCTATACATACAGTGAAGTAGAACATGTCAGCGGTTTCGTAGGTGATTTCACCGTTGATATCAGAAAGAAAGCAAGAAGTGTAAATATGGACAAATGTACAGGCTGCGGTGTCTGTCAGGAAAAATGTCCGTCCAAGAAGATCCCGAACGAATTTAACAGAGGATTAAACAACAGAACTGCTATTTACACTCCGTTTGCACAGGCCATCCCAAATGTTCCGGTTATTGACCGTGAGAACTGTATCAAGTTTAAAACCGGAAAATGTGGTGTCTGCTCCAAAGTATGTCAGGCAGGAGCCATTGATTACGATCAGCAGGATGAACTCGTAACACAGAAATACGGTGCAATCGTAGTTGCTACAGGTTTTGATACCATCAAGCTTGACAAATATGATGAATATGCGTACAGCCAGAGTAAAGATGTTATCACATCCCTGGAACTGGAACGTATCATGAACGCAGCAGGTCCTACAAAAGGACACTTAGAGCGTCTTTCCGATGGAAAAGCTCCGAAGGAACTGGTATTCATCCAGTGTGTTGGAAGCAGATGTTCTGATGACAGAGGAAAGCCATACTGTTCCAAGATCTGCTGTATGTACACAGCAAAACATGCAATGCTGATCCGTGATAAATATCCGGATACAAATGTAACCGTATTCTATATTGATGTGCGTACACCTGGTAAGAACTTCGATGAGTTCTACAGAAGAGCCGTAGAACAGTACGGCGTAAACTACATCAAAGGCCAGGTAGGAAAAGTTATTCCACAGCCGGACGGAAGCCTTCTTGTACAGGGATCTGACCTGATCGACAACAAACAAATCCTTAAGAAAGCAGATATGGTCGTTCTTGCAACAGCCATTGAACCGAACCCGGATGTTCGTAAGATCGCTACTATGCTTACAGCAAGTATTGATACAAACAACTTCCTCACAGAAGCCCATGCAAAACTCCGTCCTGTAGAATCTCCTACAGCAGGTATCTTCCTTTCCGGTGTATGCCAGGGACCGAAAGATATTCCGGAGACAGTTGCACAGGCTGGCGCAGCAGCAGTTAAGGCAATCGGCCTTCTTGCCAAAGATAAACTGACAACCAACCCATGTACAGCAAAATCCGATGAACTGTTATGTAACGGATGTTCTACATGTGCAAATGTCTGCCCATATGGAGCAATTTCCTATGAGGATAAACAGGTAAATGACCACGGTATCCGTGAAACAAGAAGAGTAGCCGTTGTAAATACAGCACTTTGCCAGGGATGCGGCGCTTGTACAGTAGCCTGCCCGTCTGGTGCTATGGATCTGCAGGGCTTTTCCAACAGACAGATTATCGCGGAGGTAGATGCAATATGTCGATAGAAACAAACGAAGAATTCAGACCTAAGATTGTAGCATTCTGCTGTAACTGGTGTAGTTACGCAGGTGCAGACCTTGCAGGAAGCAGCCGTCTTTCTTACCCGGCTGACGTAAAGATCATCCGTGTTCCATGTTCCTGCCGTGTCAATCCAATGTTCATCCTCCGTGCTTTTGAGAAAGGTGCTGACGGTGTGATCATGTGTGGATGTCATCCTGGAGACTGTCATTACAGCACAGGTAACTACTATGCAAGAAGACGTATGACGCTTCTTTTCTCCATGCTTGACTACATCGGTGTGGAAAACGGAAGAACACGAGTAGAATGGGTTTCCGCTGCTGAAGGTGTGAAATTCTCCCAGACTATGAATGAGTTTGTAGAGAAGATCCATTCACTCGGTAAGAACGTAAGATTGGAGGATTTAAGATGCAGGAGCTGATAAATCGTGCAAAAGAACTGCTTGCTGACGGTACAGTTGCAAGAGTTCTGGGATGGAAAGCCGGAGATCTGCCTTACAATCCGGAACCGGCTTACTTTGAAACAGAAGAATCTCTGAAAGATTTTGTATATAACGGATTCTGCGGTGCAAACTTAAGCAAATATATGATCGAAGCTTCCAAACTGGAAGGCAAGACACTGGTTTGTTTAAAACCATGTGATACATACAGCTTTAATCAGCTGATCAAAGAGCATCGTGTAGACCGTGAGAAAGCTTATATCATTGGTGTTGGATGTAAAGGAAAACTGGATATCGAGAGAATCCGCAAACAGGGAATCAAAGGTATCGAAAGCATTTCCGGTGCAGAGATCACAGATGAGGCAGAAACACTGACTATTCAGACAATCTATGGTGAGAAGACCTGTGCATACAAAGATGCAATGCTTGAAAGATGTCACGTATGTAAAGGAAAAGAACATAAGATTTATGATGAACTTATCGGTGAGTCCAAAGACACAAAAGATGCAGATCGTTTTGCAGAAGTAGAGAAGATCGAAGCAATGAGCCCGGAAGAAAAATTTGCATTCTTCCAGAGCCAGTTAAGCAAATGTATCCGCTGCAATGCCTGCCGTAATGTCTGTCCTGCATGCAGCTGCCGTAAATGTGTATTCGACAGCAATAAGTTTGACAGTGCGCAGAAAGCAAACGTGGACTCTTTCGAAGAGAAGATGTTCCATATCATCCGTGCATTCCATGTGGCAGGAAGATGTACAGACTGCGGCGAATGCAGCAGAGTATGTCCTCAGGGAATTCCGCTTCACCTGTTCAATCGTAAATTTATCAAAGATATTGATACATTCTATGGTGAATATCAGGCAGGAGAGGATTCAACATCCAAGGGACCTCTTACAAACTTTACATTTGAAGATGTTGAGCCGAGTATCGTGGCAGAAAGGGGATAATGTATGTATAAGATAGCAGCAGAGAATCTGCAGGCATTATTCCAGAAGATTGCCGCAGATCAGGATTTATATTTACCGGTCAAAGTCAGTGATCAGGTAAACTTCAAAGCATGGAGCGAAGATGCAGAAGTTTGTCTTGATACTTTAAAAACTGTAAAATCACCAAAAGATGCTTTTTTTCCACAGAGTGAAAACCTCTACACCTGTAAGAAAGAGGAGAAGAATATCTCCATTGAGCCACAGGCATTACAGGAAAAGAACTTTGTTGTGTTCGGAATGAAAGCCTGCGATATCCAGGGTGTAAAAGTACTGGATAACGTATTCTTAAGTGATCCGATCGATACTTTCTATGCAGCCAGAAGAGATCATGGTACGATTGTAGCACTTGCATGCCATGAGCCGGAAGAAAGCTGTTTCTGTAAAGTATTCGGTATTGACTGCGCAGACCCTGTTGCAGATGTTGCAACATGGATGATCGAGGGAGAGCTTTACTGGAAACCTCTTACAGAGAAAGGGGAAGCCCTTACAAAAGCAGTTGCAGAACTTCTCAACGATGCTGACGAAGCAAAAGTAGAAGAAGAGAAAGCTGCGATCCGCGCAATCGTAGAGAAGCTTCCGTACTCTAATCTTTCTCTGGAAGGATGGGGACAGGAAGATTACATGGATCGTTTCAATTCTCCTGTATGGGAAGAACTTTATAAACCATGTCTGGCATGTGGTACCTGTACATTTGTATGCCCTACCTGCCAGTGCTATGACATCAAAGATTATGACACAGGACACGGCGTACAGCGTTACCGCTGCTGGGATTCCTGTATGTACTCTGACTTTACAATGATGGCACACGGAAATAACCGTAACAGCCAGATGCAGCGTTTTCGTCAGAGATTCATGCATAAACTTGTTTACTATCCGGTAAACAACAATGGAATGTTCTCATGTGTAGGATGCGGCCGCTGCGTTGAGAAATGCCCATCATCCTTAAATATCGTAAAAGTCATCAAAGCTTTTGAAAATCAGGGAGGTGAAAAATAATGAGCGAATGTACCTGCCATAAAAACTACACATTAGACACACTGATCCCGAAGGTTGGTGTGATCACAGATATCCGTCAGGAGACACCGGATGTTAAAACATTCCGTGTAAACGCTCCTGAAGGAGGAAAACTTTTTGAACATATGCCTGGCCAGTGTGCAATGGTCTGCGCACCAGGTGTAAGTGAAGGTATGTTTTCCATTACTTCTTCACCTACAAATAAAGAATATCAGGAATTCAGTATCAAGAAGTGCGGTGCACTGACCGATTATCTCCACAGCCTTCAGGTTGGAGATGAGATCACAGTCCGTGGACCATACGGAAATCATTTCCCTGTAGAAGATAAATTAAAAGGTAAAAACCTTCTGTTTATCGCAGGTGGTATCGGACTTGCACCTCTTCGTTCTGTTATCAACTATGTACTGGATAACCGTGCAGATTACGGAACAGTAGATATCCTCTATGGTTCCCGTTCCGCAGATGACCTGGTACAGTTAAAGGAAATCCAGGAAGTCTGGATGAAAGCAGAGGGAGTCAATGTTTATCTGACAATCGACCGCGAACAGGAAGGCTGGGACGGACACGTTGGATTCGTTCCTTCCTATTTAAAAGAGATCGGATTCGATACAAACAAAACAGCACTTGTATGCGGACCGCCTATCATGATCAAGTTCGTTCTTGCAGGACTGGAAGAACTGGGCTTCTCCAGAGAACAGGTTTACACAACTCTGGAGCTTCGTATGAAATGCGGTATCGGTAAATGCGGCCGTTGCAATATCGGTTCCAAATACGTCTGCAAAGACGGTCCGGTATTCAGATGCGACGAGATTGATGAATTACCTGCAGAATATTGATAAGCAATGAGCAGTGCAGAAAGTGATGTGAAGGAATGCGTCATGCTTGCATATAAGCATTCTTTCACAGAACATTCTGTAGGGCGAACGCCCTCAAGCGAGAAGTAGCGTAGCGGATTCGAGCTTGTATGTGCTGCTGACGACAGATGATATATATAGAAAGGACTGGTAATCTCAAATGGAAAAGAATATGGTAAACGTATATTTTTTCGGTAAGAAATACAGCGTACCTGCAGAACTTACAATTATGACTGCCATGGAATATGCCGGTTATACATTAAAGAGAGGATGCGGCTGCAGACACGGATTCTGCGGAGCCTGCGCAACAATCTACAGAATCAAAGGTGAAAACGAGCTGAAAACATGTCTTGCCTGTCAGACACAGGTACAGGAAGGAATGTATGTAGCAAGCATCCCGTTCTTCCCTACAGATAAGAGACTCTACAACATCGAAGACCTGAAACCGAATCAGCAGGTAATGATGGAACTCTATCCGGAAATCTACAGCTGTATCGGATGTAATGCCTGTACAAAAGCATGTACTCAGGACTTAAATGTAATGCAGTACATCGCATATGCACAGAGAGGCGAACTTGAAAAATGTGCAGAGGAATCCTTCGACTGCGTAAGCTGCGGATGCTGTTCTGTAAGATGTCCGGCCGGTATTTCCCATCCGATGGTAGGTCTTCTGGCAAGACGTCTCACAGGTAAATATATCGCGCCTAAGAGCGAACATCTGGAGAAACGTGTAGAAGAAATCCACGAAGGTAAATATGATGATCTGATTGAGCAGATCATGCAGAAACCAATCACAGACATGCAGGAACTTTACAACAACAGAGAAATTGAGAAATAGGGAGGGCGTAAAACATGTATGCACCATATCCAGAAAATATGATGGAATCCATCAAAAAGGTAGAGGCTACAAGAGCACAGCGTATGGCAACAGAGCCAAGACGTCTGACAGCTGAAGAGAAAGACGCTCTTCTTGAGAAATTCCATCCGGATTATAATCCAGACGCGTTTGCAGAAATCAAAGTAGGACCGAACAAAGGACAGAAAGCTCCTCTGGAACTGGCAGAGATGCTCCATTCAACAAGTCGTCTGATCAACGAAAAAATTGACCTTACAAAAATTGATTATGACGTAGATGTACTTGTGATCGGCGGTGGCGGTGCAGGTTCTTCCTGTGCCATTGAAGCACACAATGCAGGTGCAGACGTTATGATCGTTACAAAGCTTCGTATCGGTGATGCCAACACAATGATGGCAGAGGGCGGTATCCAGGCTGCAGACAAAGAGAATGATTCTCCTGTACAGCATTATCTGGACTGCTTCGGCGGCGGACATTTTGCAGCAAAACCGGAACTGGTAAAGAGACTGGTAATGGAAGCTCCGGATGCCATCAAATGGCTCAATGACCTTGGTGTTGAATTTGATAAAGCAGAAGACGGAACCATGGTTACCACACACGGCGGCGGTACTTCCAGAAAGAGAATGCATGCTGCAAAGGATTATTCCGGATCTGAGATCATGCGTACCATCAGAGACGAAGTGATCAACCTTGGTATTCCGGTAGTTGAATTTACTTCAGCTGTTGAACTTCTCAAGGATGAAAAAGGACAGGTTGCAGGTGCAGTTCTTCTTAACATGGAAACAGGAGATTATTCTGTTGCAAGAGCCAAAACTGTTGTAATCGCAACAGGTGGTGCAGGAAGAATGCATTATCAGGGATTCCCGACATCTAACCATTATGGCGCAACTGCAGACGGACTTGTACTTGGATATAGAGCTGGTGCTTCCCTTCTTTATCAGGATTCTATCCAGTACCATCCAACAGGAGCAATCTATCCATCACAGATCATGGGTGCTCTGGTAACTGAGAAAGTTCGTTCCGTTGGTGCACAGCTTGTAAATGCAAACGGAGAAGCTTATATTCATCCGCTTGAAACTCGTGACGTAAATGCTTCCGGTGTTATCCGTGAATGCGAAGAAGGCCGCGGCGTAGAAGTTCCAGGCGGACTGAAAGGTGTATGGCTTGACACACCGATGATCGAGATCCTCGGTGGCGAAGGAACCATCGAAAAGAGAATCCCGGCTATGTTCCGTATGTACATGAACTACGGCATTGATATGAGAAAAGTTCCTATCGTTATTTATCCGACACTTCACTACCAGAACGGTGGTCTTGAGATTAACGGAGACGGATTCACAAAAGAACTTCCGAACCTGTTAGTTGCAGGAGAAGCCGCAGGTGGAATCCACGGAAGAAACAGACTGATGGGTAACTCTCTTCTGGATGTTATCGTATTCGGAAGAAATGCAGGTAAAAAAGCAGCTGCAAAATGCAAGAATGTAGAGCTTGGTGAAATGAACCTGGATCATATCTACAAATATGCAGAAGAACTGGATAAAGCAGGCGTACATACTGATAAGGTATCTCCATTACTGCTTCCAAAATACGCTCGTCACGAACAGCGTTAATAAGATACTCAGAATGTAAAAAAGAGCTCCCGGTATCGATAAGGGATTACCGGTACCGGGAGCCTTTGATATAATGCAAAAGGGATATGTCACCTCCCGGTGAATATCCCCAAATGAAAGAAGGGAGCTTACCAGAATGCGTGAAGTAGAAGTAAGCAGACTTACAGATGTCATCGAAAAACTCTGTATCGAAGCAAATGAACATCTTCCGGAAGACGTAAAATGTGCGATCAAAACATGCCGCGCATGCGAAGACGGAGAGATTGCCAAGGGTGTCCTTGACAACATTATTGAGAATTTTGATATTGCAGATAATGAGAATGTGCCGATCTGCCAGGATACAGGAATGGCATGTGTATTCCTTGAAATCGGACAGGATGTACATTTTGTCGGGGGAAATCTGAACGATGCCATCAATGAAGGTGTACGTCGTGGATATGATAAGGGATATTTAAGAAAATCTGTAGTAAAGGATCCGGTTCGCCGCGGAAACACAGGCGACAATACACCGGCTATGATCTACACAGAAATCGTTCCCGGAGATCAGGTAAAGATCACAGTAGGCCCCAAAGGCTTCGGAAGTGAGAACATGAGCCAGATCCGTATGTTCAAACCATCTGCAGGATTACAGGGAATCAAGGATTTTATCCTTGAAGTAGTAGAGACCGCAGGTCCCAACCCATGTCCGCCAATGGTAGTCGGAGTTGGTATCGGAGGAACCTTTGACAAATGTGCACTTCTTGCAAAGAAAGCACTGATGAGACCTCTGGATACTCAGAACCCGGATCCGTTCTATGCTGATCTTGAGAAAGAAATGCTGGAAAAAGTAAACAAGCTTGGAATCGGACCTCAGGGATTTGGCGGAAAGACAACAGCCATCGGCCTGAATATCGAAACAATGCCGACTCATATTGCAGGTATGCCATGTGCAGTTAATATCAACTGCCATGTAACCCGCCATAAATCGGAGGTGATCTGAGATGGAAAGAAAGAAAATTACACTTCCACTTACTAGAGAGCTGGCAAGAACTCTCCATGCAGGTGATCAGGTATTATTAACAGGTACTATTTATACATCACGTGATGCAGGACACAAGAGAATGTGTGAGGCCCTTGCAAAAGGTGAGAAAATTCCATTTGATCCTACAGATGCAACCATCTACTATGTAGGACCAACTCCTGCAAAACCAGGCGCAGTCATCGGCTCCGCAGGCCCTACAACCAGCGGACGTATGGATGCCTATGCACCCACAATGATGTCTGTGGGAGCAAGAGGAATGATCGGTAAAGGTGCCCGCCTTCCGGAAGTAGTAGACGCCATGAAGAAATATGATGGTGTATACTTCGGAGCTATCGGCGGTGCAGGTGCGCTTCTTGCAAAATGCATCAAAAAGGCCGAACTGATCGCCTATGAAGATCTGGGAGCAGAAGCACTTCGTAAATTGTATGTAGAGGATATGCCTCTTGTAGTCATCATTGACTCAGAAGGTAATAATCTGTACGAGATGGGAAAAGCAGAATATCTCAAAGAACACGGAGATAAGTAATTCTGCAGATACATAAAAAAATAACTTCCATATGCTGTAGACATACAGTATATGGAAGTTGCTTTATATAGCCAAAATTATATATATATTGTATCCAATATATAAAAATCATATATACAATAATATGAATTATATCTTTTACATTTGACCTATAAACGTATAACATGATAATCAGGGTCAAAAAGGGACCCGCCAAACATGAGAAAGCAGCGATTTACGCAGTAAAGCAGCGGATTTCGAATGTTTGAAAATAAACGGTAAAAGAATAAAGGCAGTTATCCGTACAGGAGATAACTGCAAATAAACTTGAACGGGGAAAATCATGAAAGATCATAATCAACACGAAATACAAATGTCGGAAGCCTTTTTAAACAGTGCATTCCTGGCACTGTCAGGAGGTTTTCAGGATGCTTACACCTATAATGCAAGAAACGAAGTATTCTGTAATGCACAGACAGGAAACGTCGTTCTTATGAGCCAGCACTTTATGGCAGGAGAACTGACAGCAGGACTGGGATACTTCTTTCCTATTATTTTCTTTGCACTGGGCGTATGGGTTGCGGAGAAAATACAGGCAAATTATAAATATGCGCAGAAGCTCCACTGGAGACAGGGTGTTCTGCTGGCAGAAATCCTGATCTTATTTACAGTAGGTTTCCTGCCAACCGAATACAATATGCTGGCAAATGCCATGGCATCTTTCGCCTGTGCAATGCAGGTACAGTCCTTCCGCAAGGTAAACGGATATTCCTATGCAAGTACTATGTGTATCGGTAATTTGCGCAGTGGTACAGCTGCGTTGTCAGTTTATTTTCGTGAAAAAAAATCAAAACAGCTAAAACAGGCGATGTATTATTTTGGAATCATCCTTATGTTTGCCTTGGGTGCCGGCATTGGTGGAAATCTGTCCATACGCTATGGAATCAGAATGATCTGGGTTTCCTGTGGATTCCTTATGATCAGCTTTCTGTTGATGTTTATAGAAAAATATAAGCATTTCCATGAGGAACATGAAACTAAATAATGCAGCCATTTCCAGAAAGGTCATTGAGAAGAAGATAATATTCTTTTCAATGATCTTTTTTGTTTTGATATTGCTATTAAATTAACAACCCTGTTAAAGAAATTGCTTTTCATTTATATACATTTATGAATACTATACATCTATAACAAATTGTTATAAATTAATTTCAGAAAATTTCAAAAATGATATTGTGCAAAACAACTATATAATGTATAATATCAACAGCACATATGTTGAAAATAACTAAAGCTGCGTGGGAATCGATATATCGGTACTATATTAAAACCGATGTATCAAAATTACTATTTAAGGAGGGAACCGAATGTTAGACCAGTCTTATTACAGAAAAGCGGATGAGATCATCGAGCACTACGGACGTACAGCAGCATCGCTGATTCCGATCATGCAGGATATTCAGGCGGAATATCGTTACCTGCCGGGAGAATTGCTGACTTATGTAGCGAAAGAAATCGGAGTAAAAGAAGCCAAGGCCTACAGTGTAGCCACATTCTATGAGAATTTTTCTTTTGAGCCGAAAGGGAAATATGTCATTAAAGTGTGTGACGGAACAGCCTGTCATGTGAGAAAATCCATGCCTGTAAAAGAGGCTTTGATGAAGGAACTTGGACTGAGCAACAAGAAACACACTACAGATGACATGCTTTTTACCGTAGAAACAGTATCCTGTCTGGGTGCATGTGGACTTGCCCCCACACTGACTGTCAATGATGAAGTACATCCGAAGATGACTCCTGAGAAAGCTGTAGAACTTTTGAATAAACTGAGAGGAGAGTGCGTATGAGTATTAAGAGTAAAGAAGACCTGTTAAATAAGCAGGCTGAAGTAAATGAGCAGATTAAATCTTATACCTGCCGCGTTCTTGTCTGTTCAGGTACCGGATGTATCGCATCCGGAGCGCAGAAGATTTATGAAGAGATGTCAGTACTCTGTGAGAGAATTGATGGAGTAACAGTTGAAATGCAGAAGGATGTGCCTCATGTAGGCGTGATCAAGACAGGGTGCCAGGGATTATGTGAACTTGGACCTCTGATGAGAATTGAGCCATATGATTATCAGTATGTTCACGTACAGCCGGAAGACTGTAAGGAAATTGTGGAGAGAACTATATTGGAAGGGAAACCTGTAGAGAGACTGTTTTATCGCGATAATAATACAGTCTGTCCACATCCTGATGATATTCCTTTCTTAAATCAACAGACACGTATCGTTCTTGAAAACTGTGGAAAAATCGATGCGGAATCTATCGAAGAGTATATTGCTGTGGGAGGCTATCAGGCACTTGCAAAAGTGATGGGAAGCATGTCCCCGCAGGAAGTTATTGATGAAGTAACTAAATCCGGGCTTCGCGGTCGTGGCGGTGCAGGATTCCCAGCAGGCAAGAAATGGTCTCAGGTTGCACGCCAGGCAGAGAAAACCCGCTATGTTGTATGTAATGGTGATGAGGGTGATCCCGGTGCATTTATGGATGGTTCCGTCATGGAAGGTGATCCATATAAGATGATCGAAGGTATGACTATTGCAGCCTACGCAGTCGGTGCGGAGAATGGATATATTTATGTTCGTGCAGAGTATCCTCTTTCTGTAAAGAGACTTAGGATGGCGATTGAACAGGCAGAAAAATATGGCCTGTTAGGTGATAATATTTTAAATTCCGGTGTAAACTTCCATTTACATATCAACAGAGGTGCCGGAGCTTTCGTATGTGGAGAAGGTTCGGCACTTACCGCATCTATCGAGGGTAACAGAGGTATGCCTCGTGTAAAACCGCCCCGTACAGTAGAGAAAGGTCTGTGGGGTAAGCCTACAGTTCTTAATAATGTAGAAACCTATGCTAATGTACCGAAGATTATTCTTCAGGGAGCAGACTGGTTCCGCACCATCGGTACAGAGGGAAGCCCCGGAACTAAAACCTTCTCACTGACCGGTTCTATCGAGAATACCGGTCTGATAGAGGTTCCTATGGGAACCACACTCCGCCACATTATCTATGATATCGGTGGTGGCTTAAAGAGTGGCGCCGCATTTAAAGGTGTCCAGATCGGCGGTCCGTCCGGCGGATGTCTGATCCTTGACCAGCTGGATGCACCTCTTGATTTTGATTCTGTCAAAAAATTAGATGCGATTATGGGATCCGGTGGTCTGGTAGTTATGGACGAGAATACCTGTATGGTTGAGGTTGCCAGATTCTTTATGAACTTCACCCAGCGTGAGAGCTGCGGTAAATGTGTACCGTGCCGTGAGGGTACCAAACGTATGCTGGAGATCCTGGAGAGGATCGTAGATGGCAAGGGTGAGATGTCCGATCTGGACGAGCTGGAAGAGCTTGCAAATATGGTTCAGAACATGGCTCTGTGCGGACTTGGCAAGAGTGCACCTCTTCCTGTTATCAGTACTCTCAAACGCTTCCGCGATGAATATGAGGAACATATCCGCGATAAGAAATGCCGTGCAAAAGTATGTACTGCTCTTCGTCAGTTCCACATCAACCCTGAGTTCTGTATTGGCTGCGGTAAATGCGCAAAGAACTGTCCGGCAGGTGCGATCTCAGGTAAGATTAAACATCCATATCACATTGATAACGACATCTGTATCAAATGCGGTGCATGTAAGGACAACTGTAACTTTGATGCAGTATATGTGGAAGCATAGAAGGGAGGATACACTATGGGCCATATGATAATTGACGGTAGAAAGGTAGAATTTACCGATGAAAAAAATGTCCTGTCTGTCATCCGCAAGGCAGGGATCAATATTCCGACACTGTGCTACCACTCAGAGGTATCCACTTTTGGTGCCTGTCGTTTATGTACAGTTGAAGACGAGAGGGGAAAAACATTTGCCTCATGTTCTGAACAGCCAAGAGATGGAATGGTGATTTATACCAATTCCGGAAGAGTCAAGAAATACAGAAAACTAATTGTAGAATTATTGCTTGCAGCACATTGTCGTGACTGTACAACCTGTGTTAAGAGTGGTGAGTGTGTCCTTCAGGAACTGGCACACAGGCTGGGCGTACAGACAATCCGTTTCAAAAATACCAGGGAATATCATGAGTTGGATACAAGTTCTCCTTCTCTGGTTCGTGATCCAAACAAATGTATTCTGTGTGGTAACTGCGTACGTGCCTGCGAAGAACTTCAGGGAATCGGAGCTTTAGGATTTGCATTCCGGGGAACTGAGGCCATGGTAATGCCTGCATTTAACAAAAAAATCGCAGAGACAGAATGTGTAAACTGCGGTCAGTGTCGTGTATATTGCCCAACAGGTGCTATTGCGATCAAGACACATATGGACGAGGCATGGGAAGCACTTGCTGATCCGAATATACGTGTAGTTGCTCAGATTGCTCCTGCAGTACGTGTCGCAGTAGGTGATCATTATGGACTGACCAAAGGCAAGAGTGTTATGGGTAAGATTGTCAATGCTCTCCACAGAATGGGATTCGATGAAGTTTATGATACTTCATTCAGTGCTGACCTTACTATTATGGAAGAGAGTGCCGAGTTCCTTGACAGAATTAAGAAGGGTGAGAAACTTCCGCTTCTTACTTCCTGCTGTCCTGCATGGGTGAAGTTTATCACAGACCAGTACAAGGAGTATATTCCTAATCTTTCTACCTGCCGTTCTCCACAGGGAATGCTCTCAGCAGTAATCAAAGAGTACTTCCGCGATCCGGAACATGCCGGCGGCAAGAAAACAGTTATGATTTCTATTATGCCATGTACAGCCAAGAAGGCAGAAGCAGTTCGTCCGAACAGCTTCACAGACGGTGAACAGGATACAGATATCGTTATTACAACTACAGAGCTGCTCCGCATGATCGATAACTTTGGGCTTGACTTTGCAACTCTTGATCCGGAAGCCTGTGATATGCCGTTTGGCTTCGGCTCCGGTGGTGGTGTTATCTTCGGTGTTACAGGAGGTGTTACAGAAGCAGTTCTCCGCCGCCTGACTCCGGATCACAGCAAAGAAACCATGCATGAGATCGCAGAATGCGGTGTTCGTGGAGATGAGGGAATCAAGGAATTTACAGTTCCTTATGAAGGAATGAACCTTAATATCTGTGTTGCCAGCGGCCTTGCAAATGCAAGAACCGTTATGGAACAGGTTAAGAATGGTGAGAAAGAATATCATCTGATCGAGATCATGGCATGCCGCCGCGGATGTATCATGGGTGGCGGACAGCCGACAAGATCCGGCGACAGAACCAAAGCTCTGAGAGCTAAGGGCCTGTATAATGCAGATAATACAACTATCATTAAGAAATCCGATGAAAACCCGTTAGTTCTGGAACTTTACAACGGACTTCTGAAAGGCAAAGAGCATCATCTGCTTCACAATGATTCCTATTAAGGAACATCTGTGATACCTGACAGTAACAATATGTCCAAATGATAAATAGAATATTTTAAAGCTTCCTTGCATATTTTATAACAATACATGAAGGTTATGTGTAAATATGCAAGGGGGCTATTTTTATGGAAAATTTTCAGGTGTATCGTGATATCCAGGCCCGTACAGGGGGAGATATATACATAGGGGTCGTAGGACCTGTCCGCACAGGAAAATCTACATTTATCCGCAGATTCATGGAACTTGTTGCATTGCCGCAGATGTCAGATACAAAGCAGGCAGAGATCAGAGATCAGCTTCCTTTAAGCGGATCAGGCAAAATCATTACCACAGCAGAAACAAAATTTATTCCCAAAGAAGCAGTTCCCATCACTCTCGGAGAAGATCAGCAGGTAAAGATCCGCCTGATCGACAGTGTGGGTTTTCTGGTAAAGGGTGCATCCGGGCAGACGGAGGACGGGAAAGAACGAATGGTAAAAACTCCCTGGTTTGAGCAGGCAATCCCATTTCGCGAGGCCGCACGCATCGGAACACAGAAAGTAATTCAGGAGCATTCCACAATAGGTATTGTGGTCACAACTGACGGAAGTTTCGGTGAACTTCCCAGAGACAATTTTCCGGAGGCAGAAGAGAAGACTATTCAGGAACTGAAAAAACAGCAGAAACCATTTATCGTGCTGGTAAATTCGCAGATGCCATATAAAGATGCGGCTCTGAAAACAGCGGAAGAAATCCAACAGAAATATAAGGTAACTGCTCTGACAGTAAACTGTGACCAATTGAGAAAAGAAGATATTGCCAGGATTCTGGAGAAGGTTTTATATGAATTTCCTGTCAGTCAGATTCAGTTTTTTATTCCGCGCTGGGTAGAAATGCTTCCCCTGGAGCATGAATTAAAACAGCAGATCCTTTCACAGATCAGGGATAAAATGAAAAGTATGCAGCATATACGTGATATCACAAAGGAATCTGTAAAATTATCCGGACCTTATGTACAGGATTCCCTTCTGGAAGATGTAGGCTTATCCGATGGAACAGTAAAGGTAAGAATACGCATAAAGGAAGAATATTATTACAGGATGCTCAGTCAGATGAGTGGAATCGAAATGGAGAGTGAATATGAACTGATCCATACAATGCAGGAACTGGTACATATGAAAGAGGAATATGTAAAAGTGCAGGCTGCACTGGAAGCAGTGCGTGGAACCGGTTATGGTGTGGTTGTCCCGAATCTGGATGAGATTGAGATTGCACAGCCTGAAGTGATCCGACAGGGAAATAAATATGGAGTAAAGATAAAATCAAAAAGTCCGTCTATCCATATGATAAAGGCAAATATAGAAACTGAAATTGCTCCCATAGTAGGAACAGAACAGCAGGCAAAGGATCTGATCCAGTATATTGACGAAGGCAGCCAGAGGGGGGAGAGTATCTGGGAGACTAATATTTTCGGTAAATCCATTGAGCAGCTGGTACAGGATGGCATCCGAAGCAAGATTGCAGCTATCAGCGAAGAAAGCCAGGTAAAGCTTCAGGATACCATGCAGAAAATTGTCAATGACAGTAAGGGCGGGCTGGTGTGTATCATCATATAGCTGCCGTATAATATGATGCCTTTAAATTTTGCTTTTAGCCGAACTGTGAAACAGTTATTCAGTTACACGCAACGGAGAGTTCAGGTTACTGCATCAATTACCGGTTCGTCAGTTTTTTTACTGTCAGTACTTTTTTCCCCTTCAATAACGACTTTATTAGGGAGGCATACGATGGTGCCTCCTTTTTCGTCGATTGCCTTCTGTTTCATACACAGATGATCGGGGCATTGTGCAGAGATCATACGTGCCTGACCGTCTTTGATCTCACAGACATTTGTATCGTTGATTTTAATCGTCTGATCCTTTTCCAGAGAATAAGTTCCATATTCTTTTCCGTCTACAGTAATACGGATGGAACCATGACTGCCCTTATTTATAAGAGACATTCCTCCCCACATCGCAAGTGCAAGAATAAGGATACCACCTATAAAAATAAATTCTTTTTTCTTCAAAATATTGTACTCCATCTTTCTATAATAGCAGTAAGGTTTGTGTTACTGTTCACTGATAATATCCTGCAAAGCGTATTACTGAGAACGGAGTGAACAATAACAGGTTTGTTTTGTCTGCATCATAACATGAATAAAAAAGAATAGCAACCTTCAGATGTTTGTGGTATGGTTATAATAATAAAATGTACTCTCGGAGTCTTTATTGCACTTGCTTTTGCGGCTGATTTTTTGTTAGCTGCACCCGAATTTTATCAACGTACGCACCGCGTACGCCTCAAAAATTTGGGCACATCTAACAAAAAATCTTCTCACAAAATCAAGTACAAAAAGATTCCGAGAGTACATTGAAAGAGAACGGAGGAAATCTTTTATGGGAAAATATATTATGGCACTGGATGCCGGGACGACCAGCAACCGCTGTATCCTGTTTAATGAAAAGGGAGAACGTTTAAGTGTTGCACAGAGAGAATTTACCCAGTATTTCCCGAAACCGGGCTGGGTAGAACATGATGCAGATGAGATATGGGCCAGTATGCTGGGTGTGGCAGTAGAGGCAATGACCAAGATCGGAGCAGATGCTTCAAAGATCGCTGCGATCGGAATCACAAACCAGAGAGAAACTGCAATCGTATGGGATAAAAATACCGGCGTACCTGTCTATCATGCGATCGTATGGCAGTGTCGCAGAACATCGGAATACTGCGACTCGCTGAAAGCCAGAGGACTGACTGAGAAATTCAGGGAGAAAACAGGGCTTGTGATCGATGCTTATTTCTCTGCAACAAAAATAAAGTGGATTCTGGACAATGTAGAAGGAGCCAGAGAGAAAGCGCAGAAAGGGCAGCTTTTGTTTGGAACTGTGGAAACCTGGCTGATCTGGAAACTGACAAAGGGCAGAGTCCATGTTACAGATTATTCCAATGCATCCAGAACCATGCTTTTTAATATCAATACTTTACAGTGGGATCAGGAAATCCTGAATGAACTTGACATTCCAAAGTCCATGCTTCCCAAACCAATGCCATCCAGCTGTATTTATGGAAAAGCAGATCCGGCAGTCCTTGGCGGTGCTATCCCTATTGCAGGTGCAGCAGGTGATCAGCAGGCTGCTTTGTTTGGCCAGACCTGCTTTAATGCCGGAGAAGCAAAAAATACTTATGGCACGGGATGTTTTCTTCTGATGAATACAGGAGAGAAACCTGTCTTTTCAAAGAACGGACTGGTTACTACGATTGCGTGGGGATTGGACGGAAAGGTAACCTATGCACTGGAAGGATCAATTTTTGTTGCAGGTGCAGCTATCCAGTGGCTGCGAGATGAATTAAAGGTAATTGATTCCTCTGAAGATTCCGAGTATATGGCAAATAAAGTATCAGATACACATGGATGTTATGTTGTGCCGGCCTTTACAGGACTGGGAGCTCCCCACTGGGATCAGTATGCGAGAGGTACGATTGTAGGAATTACCCGCGGTGTGAACAAATATCATATTATCCGCGCAACGCTGGAATCTATTGCCTATCAGGTAAATGACGTACTAAATGCCATGAAAGCAGATTCAGGCATTAATCTGGCGGCATTAAAAGTTGATGGCGGAGCCAGTGCCAACAATTTCCTGATGCAGACACAGGCAGATATTATCAATGCACCGGTCAACCGTCCATGCTGTGTTGAGACAACTGCAATGGGGGCTGCTTATCTGGCAGGTCTGGCAGTAGGCTACTGGAGCAGTAAAGAAGAAGTACGCCACAATTGGTCCATTGACCAGAAATTCTACCCGTCTATCACTGAAGAAACAAGAGAGCAAAAGATCAAAGGATGGAATAAGGCTGTGAAATATTCTTACGGATGGGCGAAGGACGAATAAAGCCGTTTCGGGATATGAAGTGAGAATTAACAGTTGCTTACATGTTACTGTTCACACACCATTATCCCGCGAGGTGTTTTGGCATGAATATGCCAAAATCCCGAGACATACAAGCCAAAATTCCATTGCCGCAGGCAATCTGGAATGAATTTTGGCTACGTTACTGTGAACGGAGTGAACAGTAACGCTTACATTTTATCAGCAAAGCTAAATAAAATTCAGTGTATTGACAATCTTACAGAGATAGTGGTACGGTAATACAGTAATTTCGGCAAAGGCCGATGATTTTGGAGTTTTACAAATTACATAACGAATATTGAGGTGCGAAAAAATGCAGGAAATGAAACCAATCAAAGAAGGTAAAGTACGTGAGATTTATGACAACGGTGACAGCCTGATCATGGTTGCGACAGACCGCATCAGCTGCTTTGATGTTATCCTGAACAATCAGGTAACCAAGAAGGGAACTGTACTGACTCAGATGTCCAAGTTCTGGTTTGACATGACAGAAGACATTCTGCCGAACCACATGATTTCTGTAGATGTAAAAGATATGCCTGAATTTTTCCAGCAGGAGAAATTTGATGGAAACAGCATGATGTGCCGTAAGCTTGAAATGCTGCCTATCGAGTGTATTGTGCGTGGATATATTACAGGAAGCGGCTGGGAAAGCTACAAGAAGACAGGTAAAGTCTGCGGCATTGAATTACCGGAAGGACTGAAGGAATCTGACAAGCTTCCTGAGCCGATCTATACTCCGTCCACAAAGGCTGAGATTGGCGATCATGACGAAAATATCTCCTATGAGCAGAGTATCGCTCACCTTGAGAAATATTTCCCGGGAAGAGGAGAGGAATTAGCTGCAAAACTTCGTGATAATACAATTGCACTTTATAAGAAATGTGCAGAATACGCATTAAGCAAGGGAATCATTATCGCAGATACCAAATTTGAATTTGGCCTGGATAAAGACGGAAACATGGTGATCGGTGATGAGATGCTCACACCGGACAGCTCCCGTTTCTGGCCTGCTGAAGGATATGAACCGGGACATGGTCAGCCATCCTTTGACAAACAGTTTGCACGTGACTGGCTGAAAGCAAATCCGGACAATGACTGGACACTTCCGCAGGATATTGTAGATAAGACAATCGGAAAATATCTTCAGGGTTATGAAATGCTTACAGGTAAGAAATTATAATAATTCAGAGATATAGCAGATACTGCTGTTCGAAACATTGATAAAAGTTCGGACAGCAGTATTTTTTGCTAAAATGCCACAAAAGTGTGGAAATCAGATAAATTTTTTGTTACACTAAAGTGAAGAAGGGAATGGAAGAGACAGGATCGTAATCATGGTATATGGTTATATTTTTTGTTTCTGGATTCACGAGAATATGTAAGGAGAAAAAGGGTTATGAAAACACTGAAAAAATTACTTTATATCATAATGGCAGTTGCTGTTTTGGCAGTGCCGGTATTTGGTGTACAGGCTGCGGAAAATGATATTCCTGTTACAGAGCAGTCCGGGGTATCCCCGACGTCATCTCCGGTTCCCATAAGAGAACTGGTTACAAAGGGAAACAAGATTTACTATTATTATAAGGGAAAAATGGTTAAGAACAAATGGAAGAGATATAATGGCTATAAGTATTATTTTGGCGCAAATGGAAATGCTGTGCGAGGAGGACAGCGTATCAACAATGTAGTTTATGTTTTTGATGAGAAAGGACGTTTATTTGAGAATAAACAGAATAAAATTGTAAAATCCGGATCCAATATTTATCATATAAGGACAGAACACGGCCGTGCCAGCATTGGATATTTTATCTATAAGAATAATCTGTATTATGCGGATCCAAAAGGAAGGCTGTATCAGAAGAAATCCAGACAGAACGGCCAGCTTTATTTTACCAATTCCGGTGCTGCAAGAAAAGATTATAATGCTCTGCTGAAAATGCGTGTGATGCAGATTGTATCGTCAATCACAAATTCAGGTATGAGTCAGAGCCAGAAGCTTTATGCATGTTGGAAATATGTTGTTTACGGAGGATTTTACTATGGTGGTCCGGATCCTAACATTTACCAGAGTGGCTGGGCGCGCAGTGAGGCATTGAGGATGTTTCGTACAGGATATGGCAACTGTTATGGATTTTCCTGTATTTTTGCTGCTCTTGCAAGAGAAATAGGATATACACCGTATATGATCTGTGGCCGGGTACCGGGAAGCAGAGATGGAGCGGCAGATGGATTTACCCGTCATTGCTGGGTAAAGATCAATGGTCTTTATTATGATCCGGAAGCACAGTATGCCGGCTGGATGAAAGGGGTTTATGGTTATGATTCCTATCCGATCAGTCACCAGATTCAGAGAGTTGTTAACTTTTGTAAATTCTGATGTGCAGATAAGTTGATTAATTATATGAGAGGTGTTTCTATGGAAAGCAGAATTGCAGTGATCAGTATTATAGTAGAGAATTCAGATTCTGTAGAATGTCTGAACAGGATTCTTCATGAATATGGCATTTATATCATCGGCAGAATGGGGATTCCTTACAGGCAGAGAGGGATAAGCATTATCAGTGTGGCAATAGATGCACCTCTGGATATAATCAATGCACTGACTGGAAAAATTGGCCGGCTGGCAGGGGTTTCAGCAAAAACAGTCTATTCGAAAGCTTAGAGGAAATGAAAATATATGGCATCAGCAGAGTTGCAGATACCTGAACACATTCAGGAGACACAGAATATTACCAGAGAAGAACTGGAAATGATTTTACATACACAGAATCCACCGGTAACGGAAGAACTACGAAGAAGAGCACAACAGACCGCAAAAGCAATTTATGAAAATAAAATTTATGTCCGCGGTCTGATCGAATTTACAAATTACTGCAAGAACAATTGTTATTATTGTGGTATACGCTGTTCAAATACGGATGCAGACAGATACCGGCTTTCTTTGGAACAGATTCTGTCCTGCTGTGAAACAGGATGGAATCTTGGTTTTCGGACTTTTGTTCTGCAGGGCGGAGAAGATCCGCATTTCACAGATGAACATATTTGTCAGATTGTCCGCACGATTAAAGAAATATACCCTGACTGTGCAGTGACTCTTTCTATCGGAGAAAAGAGTGAAGAAAGCTATCAGGCGTATTTTGATGCAGGTGCTGACAGATATCTCTTGCGTCATGAGACAGCAGATGAAGATCATTACAGAAAACTTCACCCGGAACAGATGTCCCTGGTTTTCAGAAAAAACTGTCTGAAAACCCTGAAGAAAATAGGATATCAAACCGGATGTGGATTCATGGTAGGATCTCCGGGACAAACTGCAGATACACTTTACAGCGATCTTTTATTTATTAAGGAATTAAAGCCTGAAATGATAGGAATCGGACCGTTTATTCCTCACAAAGACACCCCGTTTGCTAAAGAATCACCCGGAACGCTGGAGCAGACTCTGCGATTATTGTCAATTATCCGCCTGATCCACCCACATGCGCTTCTTCCGGCAACAACAGCCCTTGGAACCATAGATCCCAAGGGCAGAGAGAAGGGAATTTTGGCAGGGGCCAATGTAGTAATGCCCAACTTATCACCGGTCAATGTCCGGGATAAGTATACCCTTTATGATAATAAGATCTGTACAGGTGATGAAGCTGCTGAATGCAAAGCCTGTATGGCAGCACGTATGAAGAGCATTGGTTATGAAGTAGTGACAGACAGAGGCGATTATAAAGCATGACTGCAGTTCACTCCTGAATAACTTAAGCACCCGCGATAAGCGGAACATAAAACTGAATATAGAAAAAAACTAATCGGAAAGCGGCAGATAAGGAAGCCCCTGACCGAAAAGAAAGGAAACAAATCTATGTATAATCCAAAATCATTAAAAGCAGAGGAATTTATTTCCGACGAAGAGATCAGAGAAACCCTTGCATATGCAGATGCAAACAAAGAAAATATGGAGCTGATCGACCAGATCCTTGCGAAGGCAAAAGAATGTAAAGGACTTACCCACAGAGAAGCTTCTGTCCTTCTTGCCTGTCCCATTCCTGAGAAGCTTCAGGAGATGTATGATCTGGCAGCGGAGATCAAGAAAGAATTTTACGGAAACAGAATCGTTCTGTTTGCCCCTCTGTATCTTTCCAACTATTGCGTAAACGGCTGTGTGTACTGTCCGTATCATAAGAAAAATCAGCATATTGCCCGCAAAAAACTTACTCAGGAAGAAATTGTAAAAGAAGTAACTGCTCTTCAGGATATGGGACATAAACGTCTTGCTATTGAAGCCGGAGAGGATCCGATTAATAATCCCATTGAGTACATTCTGGAATGCATCCAGACAATCTACAGCATTAAACATAAGAACGGTGCCATCCGACGTGTCAATGTAAATATTGCGGCCACAACTGTGGAAAATTACAGGAAATTAAAAGATGCAGGAATCGGTACCTACATTCTTTTTCAGGAGACTTATCATAAAGAAAGTTACGAAACACTTCATCCAACAGGTCCGAAACATAATTATGCCTATCATACAGAAGCAATGGACCGCGCAATGGAAGGCGGCATTGATGATGTAGGACTGGGTGTATTATTTGGTCTTGAACTTTACAGGTATGAGTTTGCCGGGCTTCTGATGCATGCGGAACATCTTGAGGCAGTTCATGGAGTAGGTCCTCATACTATCAGTGTGCCTCGTATCAAACATGCGGATGATATTGATCCTTCTGCTTTTGATAACAGTATCAGTGATGAAATTTTTGCCAAAATCTGTGCACTGATCCGGATTTCTGTGCCATATACGGGAATGATCATTTCCACAAGAGAAAGTAAAGCAGTTCGTGAAAAAGTACTTCCTCTGGGAGTTTCTCAGATCAGCGGTGCCTCCAGAACAAGTGTTGGCGGGTATGACGTTCCTGAAACAGAAGATGAAGTGACATCTGCACAATTTGACGTCAGTGACCAGAGATCTCTGGATGAAATCGTAAACTGGCTGATGGGTATGGGAGATATCCCGAGCTTCTGTACTGCCTGTTACAGAGCAGGGAGAACAGGTGACCGTTTTATGTCTTTGTGCAAAAGTAAACAGATTTCCAACTGCTGCCATCCCAATGCGCTGATGACATTGATGGAATATCTCCAGGATTATGCAAGCCCTGAGACGAAAAAAGTCGGACTGGAGCTGATTCAAAAAGAACTGGAAAATATCCCGGGCGAAAAGATAAGGAAACTCACAGAGGAACATCTTGCAGATATTGTAAACGGACAGAGAGATTTCCGATTCTGACATTCTCTGCACTTTTAACGATCAATACAACACCTGAAAGAAGGGATTAATATGGCAGTGACATTGAACGAAACACCTTCCGGAAACCGTCTGCATATAGGAATCTTTGGCAAAACCAACAGTGGAAAATCCTCATTTATCAATACTTTTTCCGGACAGAAAGTATCGATTGTTGCGGATGTTGCCGGAACTACCACAGATCCTGTATATAAACCAATGGAAATCTATCCTCTTGGTCCCTGTATCCTCATCGATACGGCAGGATTTGATGATGAAGGAGAACTGGGTGCATTACGAATAGAAAAAACCAGTCTGGCTGCACAGAAAACTGAACTGGCGATCATCCTTTTCTGCGAGGATGAAATGGTACAGGAATTAAAATGGTATAACTATTTTAAGAAACGGCAGACACCGGTAATTCCGGTGCTTGGTAAAGCTGATCTATATACACAGGAACAAAAAGAATATCTGATTCAGATGATTCAGAAAAATACAGGAGAAACGGTCTGTCCTGTCAGTTCTGAAACGGGAGAGGGAATCCGGAAATTAAAAGAGCTTCTGGCAGAAAAAATCCCGGAAGGCTACGGTAACAGAATGATCACCGGGAATCTGGTTTCCAAAGATGATCTGGTACTCCTTGTAATGCCACAGGATATCCAGTCACCAAAGGGACGGCTGATCCTGCCCCAGGTACAGACTCTACGAGAACTGCTGGATAAAAGATGTCTCATAATGAGTGTAACTACTGACCGGTATCCGGCTGCATTGCAGACTCTTTCCAGACCACCGAAGCTGATCATCACAGATTCTCAGGTGTTCCCATACATCTATGAGAACAAACCAAAAGAGAGCATGCTTACTTCCTTTTCTGTACTGTTTGCGGCATACAAGGGAGATCTTTCTTACTACATAGAGGGAGCAAAAGCAATTGACAGTCTGAAAGAAACTTCTCATGTACTGATTGCCGAATGCTGCACACATGCACCTCTGAAAGAAGATATTGGCAGAGTGAAAATTCCCCGGATGCTGAAAAAACGATTTGGAGAAAACCTGCAGGTAGAGCTGGTAAGCGGAACCGATTTTCCGGATGACCTTACCGGATATGATCTGATCATCCAGTGCGGAGCATGTATGTTTAACCGGAAATATGTGATGTACCGCATCGACAGGGCAAAGAAGCAACAGGTACCTGTGACCAATTATGGGATAACCATTGCACATCTTACCGGAATACTGGATCATGTGGCATTGCCGGAATGATGATTCCAATCCCGAAAAATAACAGATATTAACAAATACATAAAGACTGCTGTACAGTTAGATTACCGTATGGCAGTTTTATTATATTACAGGAAATTAATCCTGCTAATCCTGCAAGCAGGATTCTTTTTTATAAATAATTGCTTCACAATTTGG
This sequence comes from Blautia sp. DFI.6.71, assembly GCF_020593585.1. Lineage (NCBI taxonomy): Bacteria > Bacillati > Bacillota > Clostridia > Lachnospirales > Lachnospiraceae > Blautia > Blautia sp. DFI.6.71. The sequence continues at coordinate 150,704 of NZ_JAJDMJ010000002.1, read as the reverse complement.
ATGAATTTCGCAAAATTTTCATGAAGATATTGACAAGCAGCCTATGTTAGTTTATACTAACTTACAGTTAGAGAAAGTTAACCATACCCAAAGTATTATCAATGCCCGATTATCAGGCAAGGGATAAATACTTTCCAATCCCCACATTAATATATCTAAAAGAACAAAAGGAGGATAATACATGAGTATTGTAATCGTAGGCGGACATGACAGAATGGTAGGGCAGTACAAAAAAATCTGTAAATCTTATAAATGTAAATGCAAAGTCTTCACACAGATGGAAGCCGACTTCGGAAAAAAGATAGGATGTCCGGATCTTCTGGTACTTTTTACAAATACCGTATCCCACAAGATGGTAAAATGCGCACTGGACGAGGTTGGCGCTTCTACAGATATTGTGCGCTGCCATACCAGCAGTGGAAATGCACTCAACGGTATTCTCGAAGCACGTTGCTGATAAATACTTTTCTTGTATATATTGCATAATATAGTGATAAATTAATGAAAAAAAATATTAATGTTTTAAACTGAAAAACTTTATCATTAAAAATTTCAATAAAGTTATTGACATCTAACCAAAATTAGAATACACTAACCACATGATAAAGATAATGTTTATCATTAATTAAATGCAAAGGAAGGGATGAAGAAATGCCGTTATCAATGGTAAATGCAGGTGAACCTTTTACAATCAAAAGGATCGGAGGCAAAGAAGAAGTGAAGAGACATCTTGAGGAGCTCGGCTTCGTAGTAGGAGGAGTTGTCACAGTTGTTTCTGAGATTAACGGAAGCCTGATCGTAAATGTTAAAGAATCCAGGGTTGCCATTGGAAAAGATATGGCAAGCAAAATTATGGTCTGAACCATAATTTCTTCCTGAAAGAAAAATAAAATTCCAGAGCGTATAGATTGTGGAAATGATTTTTCAGACACGCTCCGGGGAAAGAAGGGAAAGAAACTTGAAGACATTAAAAGAAGTTCATGTTGGAGAGACCGTTAAAGTCCAGAAGCTTACCGGTGAAGGTCCGGTCAAGAGAAGAATCATGGATATGGGAATCACTAAAGGCGTGGAAATTTATGTAAGAAAAGTTGCACCTCTGGGAGATCCTGTAGAAGTAACTGTAAGAGGATATGAATTATCCTTACGTAAAGCAGATGCCGAAATGATTGTCGTGGAATAATTTTTTTTGACATCATGTTAGGTCTTTCTAACAATTAGTGCCATCTAATAGTTAATAAAAACTAAGTATTAGTGATGACTAATAACTGTTGAGTGTGATATCAACAGCAGAAAGACTGGATAAAGCGATCAAAATAAAAGAGATCAAGAAATCAGAGGAGAGAGATTATGTCAGTAAAAATTGCACTCGCAGGTAATCCGAACTGCGGTAAAACGACATTGTTCAATGCACTGACCGGATCAAATCAGTTTGTAGGTAACTGGCCAGGTGTAACTGTCGAGAAAAAAGAGGGTAAGCTGAAAGGACACAAAGATGTTATTCTCACTGACTTACCTGGTATTTATTCTTTATCACCATATACACTTGAAGAGGTAGTTGCAAGAAATTACATTCTTCAGGAAAAACCGGATGCGATCATCAATATCGTTGATGGTACCAATATTGAACGTAACCTGTATCTTACAACACAGATTCTGGAACTTGGGATTCCGGTCATCATGGCAGTCAACATGATGGATATCGTTGAGAAAAACGGCGATACAATACATATTGATAAACTGAAAAAGAAACTTGGCTGTGAAGTTGTTACTATTTCCGCGCTGAAAGGAACTGGAATCACAGAAGCTGCAAACAAGGCAGTTTCCATTGCTCAGAGCCATAAGAAAGTAACACCTGTTCATGAATTCTGCGATAAAGCAGAAGAAATCATCGGAGCAGTTGAGAATAAACTGACCGGTGCGGTACCGGAAGAACAGAAGAGATTCTTCGCGATCAAGCTTCTTGAAAGAGATGACAAGATCATTGAGCAGATGAATACATCCGTAAATGTATCTGCCGAGATCAAAGAAATGGAAGATGAGTTTGACGACGATACCGAAAGTATTATCACAAACGAGAGATATGTTTATATTTCTTCTATCATTGGTCAGTGTGTGACTAAGGCAAGAAAAGATAAGCTTTCCACATCTGATAAGATCGACCGTATTGTTACCAACAGATGGTTGGCACTGCCAATCTTTGCAGTTGTAATGTTTATCGTATATTATGTATCTGTAACTACTGTTGGTGCTTTCGTAACTGACTGGACAAACGATGTTCTGTTTGGTGAGATCATTCCTCCGGCAATTGAATCCGGACTGAATGCGATTGGCTGTGCAGCATGGTTACAGGGACTGATCCTTGACGGTATCGTAGCCGGTGTGGGAGCTGTTCTCGGTTTCGTACCTCAGATGCTTGTACTGTTTGCATTCCTTGCATTCCTTGAGTCCTGTGGTTACATGGCTCGTGTAGCATTCATCATGGACAGAATTTTCCGTAAATTCGGTCTTTCAGGTAAATCCTTCATTCCAATGCTTATCGGCAGTGGATGCGGTGTTCCAGGTGTTATGGCTTCCCGTACGATCGAGAATGACCGTGACAGAAAGATGACAATCATGACAACTACATTCGTTCCCTGCGGAGCTAAACTTCCGATCATTGCCATGATCGCAGGTGCATTCTTCGGAAACAGCGGATGGGTTGCAACAAGTTGTTACTTTGTCGGTATCGTAGCAATTATCTGCTCCGGTATCATCTTAAAGAAAACAAAAATGTTTGCCGGTGATCCGGCTCCGTTCGTTATGGAGCTTCCTGCATACCACTGGCCAACAGTCAGCAATATCTTAAGAAGTATGTGGGAAAGAGGCTGGTCCTTCATTAAGAAAGCCGGAACAATCATCCTTCTTTCAACAATCATTCTGTGGTTCTTAATGAGCTTCGGATGGGAAGGCGGAAGCTTCGGTATGGTTGAAGAACTTAACGAGAGTATCCTTTCTAAGATCGGTACAGCAATCGCATGGATCTTTGCACCTCTCGGTTGGACAAAAGCCGGCGAAGGATGGAAGATGGCAGTTGCAGCTGTTACAGGTCTGATTGCAAAAGAGAATGTAGTAGCTACATTTGGTATGCTTTATGGATTCGCAGAAGTTGCAGAAGACGGTGCTGAGATCTGGGGTAACCTGGCAGCAGCTATGACACCGATCGCAGCTTACGGCTTCCTGGTATTCAACCTTCTTTGTGCTCCTTGCTTCGCAGCTATGGGTGCGATCAAGAGAGAGATGAACAATACAAAATGGTTTTTATTTGCAATCGGATATCAGTGTGGACTTGCATATCTTGTGTCTCTGTGTATCTATCAGATCGGTACACTGGTTACAGGCGGCGGTTTCGGTATCTGGACAGTGGTTGCATTCGCAATTATCATCGGATTTTTATATCTGCTGTTCAGACCTTATAAGGAAAGCGGCAGCCTTAATGTAAAGGTAAAGGGTATGGCAAAAGCCAGATAAAACAGTAATAAGATCAGAGCCTGCGTCCCATCTGGTGGTGCGGGTTCTGATAAACAGAATTGCAACTGTTTCATACCTTTTTCATCGCGGAGCGTGTTACTGAGAACGAAGTGAACAGTAACGTATCTTCACAGTTAGTGGACTGCTGATTATCAGATTGCAGTATAGTGATTATATGTGTATGATAATGATATAAAGCAGGAGGTGTCATTTATGGGAACATTGATTGTAGGAGCAATTTTGATTTTAATTGTCGGACTGATCATAAGAGGAATCGTCAGAGACAAAAAAAGCGGCAAGTCATCATGTGGCGGAGACTGCAGCCACTGCAAAGGGTGCCATTGAGAATCAGGCATATTACTGAAACCTGATGCCAAACAGCAGCCATATGTCAGGAAACAGAAATTAACAAGCGGAAGGATGATGTGATTTTGGGAGCAGCAGCATTACAGAGACAGGAAAATTGTAAAGAGCCCAATTACCAGAGAACCCGAATGCAGAAAGATGTTGTAATCCAGGAATTAAAGAAGCGAGGATGCAGGATTACCAAACAGAGAAGAATGCTGTTGGAAGTCATTCTTGAAAATGAGTGTTCCTGCTGTAAAGAAATCTATTACAATGCATCCCGCCTGGATCCGGGCATCGGATCAGCTACGGTGTACCGTATGGTAAACCTTTTGGAAGAAATTGGTGCGATCAGCAGAAGAAATATGTATAAAATCGTGAGAAATCCGGATTGTAAAGATGAAAGTGTATGCACCATCGAGCTGGATGATAATACAGTCCAGAAATTATCAAAAGACAGTTTTAATAATGTAGTCCTGACAGGACTGAAGGCCTGTGGATACATTGACAAACAGGAAATCGAGCGGATGTTCGTAAATTCCTGTGATTTTAAACATTGAAAACAAGTAAAAATTTAAATAGAGAACGAACTGATGACCGCCGGGAAATACTGAAGAGTATAATTTCCGGTGGTTTTCTTATATTTCTTCAGTTTTTTACTCTCTTTTGGCAATACGGTTTCCGGTAACCTTCTTAACATGTCTGAAATGAGAATATTTCTCAACAAGAAGAAAAAAGTAGAAATCCAGAAATTTTGGTTGTATAATACATGAAATATAAATAAGCTGATGTCGCAATAATGCGTTTGCCCATCATATTTATCTGAAAACAGTTCATAACTGTTCAGTACCGAAAGGGTGCTGAGTGGTTACAATAAATTAAAAATCACAACAGGAGGATACATCAATGATTAAATTTGACGGTAAAAAAACAGGAATCTTTGCAGCAGGAGTAGCTTTTGGTACAGCAGGTATCAAGATTCTTACAAGTAAAGATGCAAAGAAATTATACACAAACTGCACAGCAGCCGTTTTACGTGCAAAGGCATGTGTAATGAAAACAGCTTCCGCAATTCAGGAGAATGCTGAGGATATTTATGCAGAAGCACAGCAGATCAACGAAGACAGAGCAGCAGCTGAGGAAGTGGTAGAAGATACAGCTGACGAAGCAGCAGAAGAAACAGAAGAGACAACAGATTTCAAAGAAGAGACAGAAGAAACAGAAGAAGGCAGCGAGGAATAATGAAATTTGCTATTAAGCATGAAATAAAAGGACGAATCCGTATTCACCTTGCCCAGAAACACATGACCTACAGACAGGCGGATATTCTGCAGTGTTATCTGGAGAAAGAGGCAAATATCAGCAAGGCATCGGTTTATGTAAGAACTCAGGATGTCGCTGTTGTCTATACCGGCAGCAGAGATGGGCTGATTCGTTTACTGAGCAGATTTTCCTATGAAACTGCTCAGGTATCTGAAGCAGCACTTGAGAATTCCGGACGTGAATTAAACGAAACCTATAAAGAAAAACTGATCAACTCTGTAGTAATGCGTACATTAAATAAAATGTTTCTGCCATACCCGGTACGTGTAGCGATCACTACAGTGAAATCAGTAAAATACATTTATCATGGTGTACGTACTCTGATGAAGGGCAAACTGGAAGTACCTGTTCTGGATGCAACAGCAATCGGTGTATCTATGCTCCGCGGTGACTTCAATACTGCAGGTTCCACCATGTTCCTGCTTGGAATCGGTGAGATCCTTGAGGAATGGACACATAAGAAATCCGTCAATGACCTTGCAAGAAGCATGTCTATCAATGCAGAGAAAGTATGGTTTGTAAACGAAGACGGACAGGAGGTTCTTATATCTGCTTCTTCTGTTAAAGCAGGTGATCTGATACGCGTACATATGGGTAATGTGATTCCGTTTGACGGAGATGTTGCAGCAGGAGAAGCAATGGTCAACCAGACTTCTCTGACAGGTGAATCTGCGCCTGTACGTAAAGCAGAAGGCAGCTTTGCCTATGCAGGAACTGTTCTGGAAGAGGGCGAACTCACTGTTAAGGTTAAAGAAGCAGCAGGTTCCAGCCGCTATGAGAAGATCGTCAACATGATCGAGGATTCTGAGAAGCTGAAATCCTCTGTGGAAAGTAATGCAGAGCATCTTGCAGACAGACTTGTGCCATACACTCTTGCAGGTACAGGGATAACTTATCTGCTTACCAGAAACATGACGAAAACCCTTGCGGTACTTATGGTAGATTTCTCCTGCGCACTGAAGCTTGCCATGCCTGTTTCCGTATTATCCGCTATACGTGAGGCAAGTACTCACAGTATTACTGTAAAGGGCGGTAAATATATGGAAGCAATGGCTGATGCCACGACTATTGTATTTGACAAGACGGGTACACTTACAAAAGCAAAGCCTGTAGTTTCAGATGTGGTATCTTTCAGTGAAGAGCTGAGTTCAGATGAGCTTCTGCGTATTGCAGCATGTATGGAGGAACATTTCCCTCATTCCATGGCAAGAGCAGTTGTCAATGCAGCCAAAGAGAAATGTCTTGTTCATGAGGAAATGCATTCAAAAGTAGAATATATCGTAGCTCATGGTATTTCTACAACTATTGAAGGCAAAAAGGCAGTGATCGGAAGCTGGCATTTCGTAATGGAAGATGAAAAGTGTGTAATTCCGGAAGGAATGGAAGACAGATTTGAACACCTGCCATTAGAATGTTCTCACCTGTATCTTGCAATCGAAGGAAAACTTGCAGCAGTTATCTGTGTAGAGGATCCGCTTCGTGAAGAGGCTGCAGATGCAGTACGTGAATTAAAAGAAGCCGGCATTACAAAAGTCGTAATGATGACCGGTGACAGTGAACGTACAGCAGCAGCTATTGCGAAACGTGTAGGAGTAGATGAATATTACTCCGAAGTCCTGCCCGAAGATAAGGCATCTTTTGTAGAGAAAGAAAAAGAACTGGGGCATAAAGTTATTATGATCGGTGATGGAATCAATGATTCACTGGCACTTTCTTCTGCAAGTGTGGGAATTGCTATCAGTGATGGCGCAGCTATTGCACGTGAGATCGCAGATGTTACAATTTCTGCAGATAATCTCCATGAGATTGTTACGTTAAAGAGACTGAGCACAGCGCTGATGAAGCGTATCCATAATAATTACAGAACTATTATCGGTATAAACGGCGGTCTGATCGCACTTGGAGTTACAGGTATCATTATGCCTACAACATCCGCACTGCTTCATAACATGTCAACACTGACTATCAGTTTAAGAAGTATGAGAAATCTTCTTCCAAAAGAAGAGGAAGCATAAAGATAACCATAAAAAACCATATCCGGGATTTCATGATAAAGCAACAGATGCTTAGTCTCTGAAAATCCGGGATATGGTTTTTATTATGTTTTTATTTATAGCAATCCTCTAAAATAATGCATCTTAATCCAGCCCATCAGAGTGTGAAATCCTGCGTCAGATATCTTTGCCGTGCGTCAGCACGCCTGCAGATATCTTCCTTGTCTTTCGCACGCTGCTGAACTGTCTTAAATGCATTATTTACGAGGATTGCTATAATTTTCATGCGTGCCTGCAATAGACTTCTTAATGGCAGAAAAACTCTCTGCGCTGATCGCATGCTCCATCTTACAGGCATCCTCGGCTGCAACCTTCGGGTCAACTCCGATAGAAGTCAGCCATCCGGTCAGAAAGGTATGTCTTTCATAAATCTTATCTGCAATTTCCTGCCCGGTTTCCGTCAGATTGATAAATCCATTTTCATCAATCGTAATGTAATTACTGGCTTTCAAATTCTTCATTGCAACACTGACACTCGGTTTTGAAAAAGACAGTTCATGCGCAATGTCGATAGAGCGGACATTACCGTTTCTTTTTTTGATCATAAGGATCGCTTCGAGATAATCTTCTCCTGATTCATGTATCGCCATATTGATACTCCCTCCTTTTTTTCTTTCCGATATTGCTGCTGTGAACTGCTGTACGCAAACAGTACAGACAGTTATGTTCTGTCAAAGAGTATCATATTTCTTTTTATGATTTTGATACCTGCCGGATAATAATATCCTGTTTTTTAAAACATTAAAGCAACACGTTAAACTATAATAACATGGATTATAACATAACTTTTTATTTCCGTAAAGAAATCTCCTCAAAACTATTGACAGAAGAGAAAATAATGCTATAATAAAATCAAACAAATGAACAAGTGCTCATATGTTAATATAAAAGAGATGAGCGGAAAGGGAAAATATTATGAAGAAAACTTATAAAATCGATGTAGACTGTGCAAACTGTGCTAATAAAATGGAGGAAGCTGCCAAGAATACAGCTGGCGTTAAAGATGCAACAGTTAATTTCATGATGCTGAAGATGATCGTTGAATTCGAAGACGGACAGGATCCAAAAGCAGTTATGAAAGACGTATTAAAGAACTGCAAGAAGGTAGAAGACGACTGTGAGATCTATCTTTAATTCTGAGTTATCCGGAGAATGGACTGTTGCATAAAACGTATCCTGGCACTGAGCTTTTCGCCGGAAAGTTTTTTGCAGCAGTCCTGCTTTTATAAGAAGAGAGAGGTATTGATATGAACAAGAAGCAGAAGAAAATGCTGATCAGAATTATCATAGCAGCAGTGCTGATCGTGGTCTTTTCCTTACTGCCGGCAGAGGGATACCTGAGATTTGTTCTTTTTATGATCCCATATCTGGTCATCGGCTATGATATCTTGAAGAAAGCATTTAAGGGTATTTTAAATAAACAGGTGTTTGACGAGAACTTTCTGATGGCTGTAGCCACAGTAGGTGCAATTCTCCTTGGCGATTATTCCGAGGGTGTTGCAGTTATGCTTTTCTACCAGATTGGAGAACTTTTCCAGAGCTATGCAGTGGGAAAGAGCAGACGAAACATCAGTGAACTGATGGATATCCGTCCTGATTATGCGAACATAGAGAAAGACGGAACACTGGAACAGGTTGATCCTGATGAAGTTGAGATCGGAACCATTATTGTTGTTCAGCCGGGTGAAAAAGTACCGATTGATGGAGTGATCACCGAGGGAACTTCTACATTAAATACAAGTGCACTGACAGGTGAGAGTCTTCCGCGTGATGCAAAAGCAGGCGATGAAGTGATCAGTGGCTGTATCAATATGACAGGTCTGCTGAAGATCCGTACAACTAAGGAATTCGGTGAATCTACAGTATCCAAGATCCTTGAACTGGTAGAGAATTCCAGCTCCAGAAAGTCAAAATCTGAAAACTTTATTTCCAAATTTGCGAAATACTATACACCTGCAGTATGTTACGGAGCCCTTGCTCTTGCGCTTATCCCGCCAATCGTACTTCTTATTATGGGAAAACCTGCCATGTGGGGAGACTGGATCTACAGAGCCCTTACCTTCCTTGTAATCAGCTGTCCATGTGCGTTGGTCATCAGCATTCCGTTAAGTTTCTTCGCAGGAATCGGCGGAGCCAGCAATCAGGGCATTCTGGTCAAAGGTTCCAACTATCTGGAAACACTGGCGCAGACAAAATATGTTGTATTTGACAAAACAGGTACTATGACTCAGGGTGTTTTCGAAGTAAGTGGTATTCATCACAACGAAATGCCAAATGAGAAATTGTTAGAATATGCAGCGCTTGCCGAGTGTTCTTCCTCCCATCCGATCAGCAAGAGCCTGCAAAAAGCATACGGAAAACCAATCGACAGAAATCGTGTTACTGATATTGAAGAAATCAGTGGTAATGGTGTGATTGCCAAAGTTGACGGCATATCTGTAGCTGCCGGTAATACCAAATTAATGAACAGACTTGGCATTGCTTATCAGGATTGCCATCATGTAGGAACTGTTGTGCATATAGCCATTGACGGCAAATATGCAGGACATATCCTGATATCCGATATCATCAAACCTCATGCAAAAGAGGCAATCGCTGAACTGAAGAAAGCCGGAATCAGCAAGACTGTTATGCTGACAGGCGACTCAAAACGTGTTGCGGATCAGGTTGCCGAAGAACTGGGAATCCAGGAAGTTTACAGCGAGCTTTTACCTGCTGATAAAGTTTCCAGGGTAGAGGAACTTCTTAATCAGAAGTCTGAAAAGGATAAACTTGCGTTCGTAGGTGACGGTATCAATGATGCTCCTGTATTATCCAGGGCTGATATTGGTATTGCCATGGGAGCACTTGGCTCAGATGCAGCTATCGAAGCAGCAGATATCGTTCTGATGGATGATGATCCGCTGAAGATTTCCAAAGCGATTAAAATTGCACGTAAATGTATCCGCATTGTATATGAAAATATCTACTTTGCTATCGGTATCAAGGTTCTCTGCCTGATCCTTGGAGCTTTAGGTATTGCAAACATGTGGATGGCCATTTTTGCGGATGTAGGTGTTATGATCATCGCAGTATTAAACGCGATCCGTACATTATTTGTAAAGAATTTATAAGAAACAGGCAAATCAGCAGAAACCTTTTGTGATAAGCCGGAAAGGTAACAGGTAAGAAAATGGAAGTATGCAAAGAAGAATTATGTGAGAGTAATGAAATACATGAAGATCTGCTTAAAATTGTAGATGAAACCCTGCCGGAAGAAACAGAGCTTTATGATTTGGCCGAATTATTCAAGGTTTTCGGAGACTCTACCAGAATACGCATTTTGTTTGTTTTGTTTGAGGCAGAGGTATGTGTCTGCGATCTCGCTAAAGCATTGAATATGACTCAGTCTGCGATTTCTCATCAGCTTCGTATTCTGAAACAGAATAAACTGGTAAAGAGCCGCAGAGAGGGAAAATCTATTTTCTATTCTCTGGCAGATGATCATGTCCGCACGATCATCAACCAGGGACGGGAACATATAGAAGAAGATTGAAAAAAGCATCAGTTATCTGAAAGATTATAAATTCAGATAACTGATGCTTTTAAAGTTATAGATGAACTCTTTTCAAAATCTCGTTAGTAAGTCCGCCGATTACTACCCCGGCAGCAACACCTGCCACCAGAAGTGCCGGTGCGTATACAAACACACTTGCATTTTGTACGATCAGCATGGCAATGATCAACTGACCGATATTATGGGAAACACCTCCTGCAACGCTGACACCGATCAGACTGAAGGAGGTTTTTTTCAGCATAAGTGTCATAACTGTCATACTAAGCGCGGCCCCTGCCAGGCTGTACAGGATACTGAACAGATTTCCGAACATAAATCCGATCACCAGAATGCGGACAACAGAAACCAGGGCAGCCTCCCTAAATGAATATTTCTTCAAAATAAAAAGTACTCCCAGATTGGCAAGTCCAAGTTTAATCCCCGGAATCCCCGCAAAAACCGGCACCAGTGATTCCACATATCCCAGAATGATCGCCACAGCTGAAAAAAGCCCAAGGCAGGCTGTTTTTTGCTTCATAAATCTATTTTCTCCTCTCAAAAAATCCAAAATGGAATTATCAGAATTCTTCAGACATTTTAACATAGAAAAAATATTCCCGCAACCACAAGTTAGATGTAACTAATACTGATTTTTACTGAAAGCATTTATTGAGAAAAAATGACGAATATCCCCGGTAAAAAAGTGTGGATTTTTTCAGACAGACATGTTACTATTTCATAAGTTAGTAGTGACTAATTCACATGATTACTGCCGACAGCTTACCTATAGCAATCCTATATGAATATCTTTGGCAGAAGTCACTCCCTTTTGGTAAAAGTAAAATCCCTTTGGTTAATAAGTTGATTAACCCTCTGGTAAGAGTGATTCCGCAAAAAAATTTTAGAAGAGGAGAAAAACATGACAAACAAAAAACTTATGAAAAAAATAGCACCTGTTGTAATGAGTGCCGCAGTTGCTATGACCAGCATGCCATATGCAGTTCTGGCATCTGATTTCACAGACAGTGAGGTACTTACAGACAGCACAGATTTCTCTGTTTCCGAAGAGTTTGCCGCCGAGGATGCGCAGGAAGAATTTACCACCGAAGATGTCCAGGATGCTTTTGCTGCAGAAGCACAGCAGGGCGAAGCTTATGTGCTTATGAATATTCCATACGATGATTTCTACAAGGCAGAACTGAAAAATAATGATGTAAAAGTTGATGCTTTCACATCTGCAACTCTTAATAAATCAAGAACAGCAGGTATGATGAACGGAAATTCCGCTTATCACGTAGACCCCAATGGAACCGATGTAACAGGTGTTACTTTCCCTGTAAAGGTCAGTGATCTTTCCCTTTTGAAAGACCAGAAGCAGGTCACAGATTCCGACTCTGTAACGATCACAGTGACAAACAGAGGACAGACAAGCAGCAACACCTATACAGGAAAAGATTCCCTGATTGAAAATGCCTCTTATTCTTATTACATTTTAAGCGAAACACCGTCTTATTACAAAGAACTTACTGTAAATGCAGATGGCAGCTATTCTTTCTCAGCAATGAAAGGTGCCCAGACAAAAAACGTTACTATTGATGCTACATTAAAAACAGAAACAAAATACGGTGATTATGAGCTTGATCTTAACAATGAGGCTTTTGCAGCAGTAATTGATACAAACACAGATAAAATCTATGGTGTAACTGTAAATACTACAGACGGAACCAACTATGGCCTGCGTCATCTGGAGAATATCTGGCGTGGAAGTATGCTTGCCTGGGGTACAGGATATACAACAGAAGTTCACGGATGCCCTGTTTCTTCTGCGCATTATAAATCAATCATGGGAAAAACAATTGACAGCGTTACTTATTACACAGATAAAGGCATGATCACTTTTGATGTTCCGGATGTAAAGGTGCAGACAACTACAGGAATCAAGGCAACAGTGGCAGATATTATGAATACAGACTCATCTGCAGCAGTTACCTTTGACCAGGCTCTGCCGGCAGACTTCAAGGCACAGTATACTGTAGACGGAACAGCGGTTTCCTGCACAGACGGAAAACTTGCAGTTGGAGCTCTTGCATTGGGAACACATAAGGTTGAAATTGCAGATGCCAGCGGAAAATATGCAGCCATTGTAACTGAATTTACAGTAAATACAGACAAAATGCCGGCTTCTTATGACAGTAACGAGACAAAACTGGTTGCAGCAAAAGGCATTACAGCAGAAGAGTTCTCTGCATACATTAAGAGCATCAGCAAAGTAAAAGTTGATGATACAGAATATGCCGCAACAGGAAGAGGAAGCAAAATCATTGTAAAAGAAGATGGAACTCTTGATCTCACAGATCTTCAGGTGACAGACACAACTGTTTTCGAAATAACTGCTGTGGGATATAAGAATAATCTTACTTTTACTTACAAAGAAGCAGAAAACACATTTGAATTAAATACTTCTTCCAAGACTCTTTATACAAAAGGCAGCACAAAAACTACTCTCAAAGTTACAACAAACCTTACAGATAAAATCACATGGAAGTCCAGCAACACAAAAGTGGCTGCTGTAAACAGCAAAGGTGTTGTAACTGCCAAGGCAAAAGGAACAGCAGTGATCACAGCATCCTGCGGAGAATACAAAGCAACCTGCAAGATAACAGTTAAGAATCCATCTCTGAAACTTACAAAGACTTCAGCAACTGTAAAAGCAGGAAAAACAACAAAGATTTCCGCAAAGGCAACTCCAGCCGGAAAGATTACTTACAAATCCAGCAACACCAAGATTGCAACAGTAAGCTCCAAAGGCGTTGTAAAAGGAAAGAAAAAAGGTACTGCCAAAATTACAGTAACCTGCAACGGAGTTAAAAAAGTATTTACAGTAAAAGTAAAATAAATGATAGCAGATAAATAGTTCACACAATAAATGACCTCGGGTTTTGCTCCGGGGTCATCTTAATGAGAAAAAAACAACATTAGCAGAATCTGTTGTATATAGATTTTTGTATACGAAAATGATACACTTTTAAAGTTAGTTATGATTAAGTTTTGCTTCATTTAAAACCGATATCATATCCGGCAAAAATAAAATGAAGGAGAGGAAACAACGTGAATAATCAAAACTTTTATCTGCGTCTGATCACACTTTTGCTGATCATCATGGCGGTATTTTTCTATAACGGAACAGTAAAAGATAAGGAACAGTCCCAGGATATTGCAGACCTGACTGTAAAAACAGAGAATCTGGAGAAACAGCAGGACCAGATCCTTACAGCATTAAAGGAAACTTATGAGGAACAGAAAACAGCAGCAGAAAGTAATGCTTCTTCTGATGCCTCTTCAGAAGCTGATAATAAATCCAAAAAAGATTCCACAGAGGATAAAGAAAATACAGATCAGGCAGATTCTGAAGAAACTGATGATTCTGACAACGTATATAAGAACGGTAATTTTGAAGGTTCAGGAACCGGATACGGTGGAACCATCACAGTCCAGGTAACTCTGGAAGACGATACTATTACAGCAGTCAGTGTAGTCAGTGCGCCGGGTGAGGACAGTGCTTATCTGTCACAGGGCGAGAATGTCATAAACAGCATCATCAGCGAGCAGAGCACAGATGTTGACACCATTTCCGGAGCAACTTTCAGTTCTACAGGTATCTTAGAAGCAGTAAATGACGCATTATCAAAGGCGGAAAACGCATGAAAAAGAAACAACGAAAGGTACGGCTGATCCGTGCCGCCATACAGCTTATATTTTTTATAGCAGCGCCCTCCCTTTTTTCTACGGCATTTGCAGGAGTCAAATCCATCTTTCTTGCAATCGGAGGACAGCAGAGCGTAACCTGGAACTCTTTTCTGGATATTACGGCGTTACTGTTAATTATTACCATTCTGTTCGGGCGTCATTTCTGCGGTTATGCCTGTGCGTTTGGCTCACTGGGAGATGCTCTGTATGAGCTTACCGCGTTTATCCGTGCGAAATGCTTTGGAAAAAAGAAAAAACATGGATATCCGGAGGAATGGGTACACAGATTGCAGAAAGTAAAATATGTACTCCTTGCGTTCCTGCTTCTTTCCTGCATGACAGGATTCTATTCTAAATTACAGGGAATGAGTCCATGGGATGTATTCTCCATGCTTACAACAGGCAGACTGCCGAAATCTACCTACATTGTGGGAACAGTTCTGCTGATCCTGATCATTGTCGGAATGTGTACACAGGAGCGTTTCTTCTGCCAGTTTCTCTGTCCCATGGGAGCAGTATTTGCAATCATGCCGATTATTCCGGGAGCACTTTTCAAACGAAATCGTCCAAACTGTGCGCAAAAGTGCACTCTCTGTAAGAAGAGATGCCCCGCACACCTGGATATTGACGGTGATACTGCACATTCAGGGGAATGCATCTGCTGTCACGCCTGCACTGCAGTCTGCCCAAGGAAAAATATTCATACAGGCACTGTTATTGATAAAAAATAGCAACTGCTAACTTATTGAGAAAATTTGATTAGTAAGAACTAACTATATTGGTAGACATACCATCCATACAGTGATATAGTCTATAGAGTTAGTTGGAAACAACAATAAGAGGATAAGGAATCAGAAAATATATGACAAACAGACACTCTTTTGTACTGGGACTTTTTATTACAGCCTCCCTTTTATGTGCATCCCGGACTGTATGGGGAAACTCTGAAATAAACACATACACCAAAACAGACTTTGCTATGGACACCGTAGTATCAGAGACTCTTTACACAACAGGTGAGGATATCACAGCAGACGTAATCTCTGCATTAAAAGATGTAGAAGAGAACTGGATCTCCTGGACAAAAGAAAGTTCTCAGATATACCAGATCAATCAAAATGCCGGGAATACAACAACGGTATCTGATGAAACTGCCACCTGTTTAAAACAGGTACTGGATTTGTCGAAAGCTTCTGGCGGAGCCATGGATCCTACTATGGGAAGAGTGATCCGCCTGTGGGACATTGACGGAGAGGATCCACACATTCCTTCAGATGATGAATTAAATTCCATGCTTGAAAATGTAGGATATGGCAAGGTGACTCTGGATGGAAATAAAGTTACCATGCCAAAGGGAGTAACTCTTGATCTGGGGGCTGCAGGTAAGGGAATTGGTTGTGATGCAGCAAAGAAGATTCTTGATGCAGATAAAAATGTATCAGGCATGATCCTGAATCTGGGCGGCAGCAGTGTTATGAGCTATGGAAGCAAACCCGACGGCTCAGCCTGGCAGGTAGCTGTCACTGATCCGCGGGACACAGAAGGTGATTACCTTGGAGTAGTTACTCTGAACGGTACTGAATTTTTATCTACTTCCGGAGATTACGAAAAATACTTTATAGAAGATGGTGTTCGATATCATCATATACTGGATCCTGCTACAGGATATCCTGCAAGAAGCGGTCTCACATCTGTGACGGTTGTGTGTGATGACGGCCTGAATGCAGACGGACTTTCCACTGCATGCTTTGTACTGGGAAAAGAAAAGGCAGAAGAACTTTTGAAGAAATACAATGCAGACGGTCTGTTCGTAGATGATTCTGATCATGTCTGGATGACGGAAGGCATGAAAGAAAGATTTCAATTACTGAAAGATACTTATTCCATCGGTGAATAGGTTTATCTTATATAAAGATCTCTGAACTGTCAAAAATTTCAGTTTTCCGGACAGTTTGGAAATATATTTATTGTTACTGTTCACTCCGTTCACAGTAACATAGCCAAAATTCATTCCAGATTGCCTGCGGCAATGGAATTTTGGCTTGTATGTCTCGGGATTTTGGCATATTCATGCCAAAACACCTCGCGGGATAGTGGTGTGTGAACAGTAACTATTTATTAACTCATATTCAGGAGGATTTAAAGGTATGCGCAAGGGAAATTTAATCAAAATGGCAGCTCCTGCAATTTTAAGTGCAGCAATGATGGTTTCAGGATTACCGGTTATGGCTGCGGATTTTACATCTGATACTGCTGTGGAGACTGAGGCACAGGCAGATGAGTTTAATGCAGCAGATGACACTGCTGATGCTTTCGCAGGCGATGAGGAAACACCTTTTGTTGACGATCAGACAGCAGCAGAAGATGAGTTCGCTGCAACAGCAGAAACAGGCTACAAATATGTCTATGCAGGTCTGACATGGGCACAGTACTGGGCATCTGAGGGAGTCTACAATGCTGCAAACACAGCTTCCAATGCAACAAAAGACAGCCATGATGAACTTGACAAGGGCGGTTTCGACACAGTAACCAGAGCTACTGTAAACCATGGCCTGCACAGAGGAAGCTACCAGTGTGAAGCAATCATGTATGACAAAAACGGCGGTTCTTATGAGATTTCCTACTGGACCTCAGCTAATGATGCAGTTCTTACAGACGGAACAACTGTAAAGCTGAATCAGCCTGAAAGAGGACAGATTACAAAAGCTGATGGAAGTGTTGTAGAATTCGACCATTATAACGTAGTAGGCCTGAAATATGTACCTGTCGCAGTAAAAGCAGAAGATTATGAAGCCTTCAAATCCCAGTTCAAGGTTGTGGAAGACGGAAGCACAGTTGCCGGAGGATTTGGAGAAAATAATTTACAGTCCTATAGTGCAGTTGCTGATGTTACCGCTGAAACAAACGGCTTAAAAGAAGCTGTAAAAGGTTCTGATGGAACATTCACATTCAAAGCAAGAACAAACGGTACAGGTTCCGGACTTAAAGATCAGGCACTCCAGACAGCATCCAATGTTACCGCAACAGTAAAAGAAGCAAGCGGAAGCTACGGTGAATTCTTAAGAGTAGACATTACCGGTGACGGATATGGTGCTCTTGGTGCTAAAATGTATGCTGTAAAATGGGATTACTACGGAAATGGTAATAAAGTTCTGGCATCTTACGGAACAAAATTTGCAGCAGATAACTGGATGCACAAGGCAATGGGAATCCAGCTTGGTCTGACAGATTCCTACCGCTGCCAGCTTCCAAAAGGAACAGATGGAACCGGCAAATGGAAAATCACCGTATATGCAATGGGATATGCAGATACTGTATTTGAAGTTAATGCAACAGATGCAAACATCGTAAAACCGGAAGCAGGAGAAGCAGATACAACAGCATTAAAAGCAGCAGTAGAAAAAGCAGAAGCCTTAAAAGAAGCAGATTACACAGCAGATTCCTGGAAGGCAATGCAGTTAGAGCTTCAGGAAGCAAAGGATCTTCTTGCAAAAGAAAAGCCAACTCAGGCAGAGGTTGATGAAGCTACAACTCATCTGAACGCAGCAGTAGAGGCTCTTGTTAAAGCAGATACGAAGGTAACAGTAACTCTCAACAAGAAAACAGCCATTGTTTACAAAGGAAAAACAACTACACTGAAGGCAACTGTAACAGGAGCAGATGCACCAAAAGTTACATTTACTTCCAGCAACCCAAAAGTTGCAGCCGTAAACAAAACAACCGGTAAAGTTACTGCAAAAGCAAAAGGTAGTGCAGTCATCACAGCTAAATGCGGAGATGTAAAGGTAACCTGCAAAGTAACAGTTAAAAATCCAACTCTTACACTGAACAAAACATCTGCATCTGTAAAAGTCGGCAAAACAACTAAGATCACAGCAAAAGCAACTCCGTCAGGAAAAGTTACATACAAATCCGGCAACAAGAAAATTGCTACAGTATCATCCAATGGTACAATTAAGGGTATTAAAAAGGGTACTGCCAAAATCACAGTAACATGCAATGGTGTAACCAAAACAGTTAAAGTAACTGTAAAATAATCTGAGCTGAGAAAAGAAATCCTGTATCCCACAGAAAGGGCAGGATTTCTTTTCAACTGTAAAACTTTATACAGTTATTACAGTAATCACCTGAATATAATTTCCTGAAACTACTGAAGAAGGAGAAATTTATGGACAAAAATAATGAGCAGAAAAATAATAAGACTCCGGAAATGAAACCCAAACAGGACAGTTTCCGTCCATGGTTAAAGCTTATTCCTGCGGCAGCAGTTTTTGCAGCAGTCTGTGTAACCTGTTATCAGGCAGATAAAAGTCCTGTGGAGACTACATCAGTTTCCGATAATAATGTTATGTCTACTGATGAGATTAAAGAATTGATTTCACAAGGAACTGCAGGTAAGGATTTTGATTCAGAAGACTCTTCTGAAACCAATGGAACCTCAATTTCAAAAACATCAAAAAAGACAAAAAAAACAAGTAAGATTAAAACAGGAACAAAGAAAAATTCATCTACAGGTTCCTCTGCAAATGGAGGTACAGCAGGGGGTGGTGCAGGAAGCACAGTCACACCAACTACAGAAGTTCCTGCCGGTGGATATGCAGACGGTACCTATACAGGCTCCGGAACCGGTTTCGGAGGAACGATCACTGTTCAGGTAACTGTCACTGACCATAAAATTGCAGCTATCAATATTGTAGATGCATCAAGTGAAACAGCCTCCTATTTTGCAAATGCACAGGGTGTGATCAGCAAAATTCTTGCAAGCCAGTCTCCGAACGTAGATGCAGTCAGTGGTGCCACTTATTCTTCAAACGGAATTATTACTGCGGTTCAGAATGCATTGTCACAGGCAATTCCGTCAGGAAACCAGGCAGTTGTTACGCCAACTCCCACTCCATCACCGAAACCTACAAAGAAACCTTCTCCAACACCGAAGCCGGGAGACGAACAGATTTACAAAGACGGAACCTATACAGGAACCGGTAAAGGATACAGTGGGACAATTACGTTGACAGCTAAGATTAAAAAAGGTATGATCAAGTCTCTGGAAGCAGAGCATACAGATACCCCTGTGTTCTTTAAGAAAGCATGGGATATCCTGGAAAATGAGATCATTCAGAATCAGTCTGTCGATGGCATTGATACTGTCAGTGGTGCAACCTACTCTTCAAAGGGTATCATAAACGCAATGAAAGATATTCAGAAGCAGGCAGAAAAAGGCACCACAAAAGTGACACCAACTCCAACACCAGAAGTAACAGTTACGCCAATTCCTGAGGCAACCCCAACCCCGACACCGGAAGAAACTCCGACTCCAGAAGTTACTCCAACACCAGAGGAAACACCGGCTCCCACACCAACACCGGAAGAGACTCCGGAGCCTACGCCGGAACCTACAGGACCATATATTGACGGAACTTATACAGGCTCAAGCTACGGATACAGTGGAAGAGTAAATGTAACCGTAACGATTCAGGGCGGTCAGATTGCATCTATTGAACAGAGTAACAGTGATTCACCTGAGTACTTTGATTATGCATGGGAAACTATTTATCCTCAGATTATGGGAAATCAGTCGGCAGACGGAATTGATGCTGCAAGCGGTGCCACTTATTCCTCAGAAGGAATCCTTGGAGCAATTCAGAAAGCACTTGCCCAGGCATTGGCATAAAATTATTGTAAGAGAAAAAATCATATGCTCTGGCTATTTCTAACTTATAATGTAAAAATGGAGGACAACAATATGATTAAAACAACTGTAAAAGTAGACGGTATGATGTGCGGAATGTGCGAATCTCACGTAAACGATGCAGTGAGAAAAGCTTTCCATGTGGATAAAGTTACTTCTTCCCACAGCAAAGGGGAAACTGTGATCATCTCAGAGAAACCTGTAGACGAAGCAAAGCTAAAAACAGCCATCAGCGCAACAGGATATGAAGTAAAAGGTATCAGTTCAGAACCTTATGAAAAAAAGAAAGGTCTGTTTTCATTTCTGCATAAATAATGAGCATGTTCAGTAAATATCATTAAATCATAAACCTATTAAAAAAACAGGCAGAAACTTTGCAGATTATACTGCAGTTTTTGCCTGGCTTTCTCTGTGCCAACAAATTGATTTCTCGACAAATCTCGAATAATGGCGTTAAAAAGTCTGAAAAATTCCCAAAAATCAGTTGCTTAATTTGTACAAAACATGGTAGACTATTTGTAGTTAAGAAGTGACAGAAATTTACAATTACTTAACCGAATCAGGTGAGACAAATGACTCTATCTGCCTGATTAATCAGGAGATGAAAGAATGAAAAGAAAAATAGAACTTGTCTGCTGGATTTTATTTACCTTATGTTCCGGTATTTGCTTCTTTATCAATTTTATGAGCAAACCTCCTGTAGACGATACACATAAATTTACCTTATATATGATCGGTGCTGCAACAGTATCTTTACTTTATCCGGGAACTATGTTTATCCTTGGACTGAGAAACAGTTATCTGTATGATAAATTAAACAAATTTGCTAAAGAAAAGGGCGAGACGGAAACTGTCAAATCTACACAGATTTCCAAACCATCCGTATCAGGATATACAGTCTCTGATATGAAAACCCTTGTCAGCGCTCTAATCTCTGATAAGAAACTTACAGAGGAAGAGAAAGAATTCTTATTAGAATACATTAAGAAGAAATGATGTGATGTTTTAAATGGAACTGTTAGTCTGTATGTCCATTTCAGGAAGTATTCCTGTTGTGATTTGTTTGCTTTTATATGTGATTCAGCGTGAAAATTATAATTACATTCTCGGAAGAAGATTACTGCTGACAGGTGTTTTCTTTTATCTGGTGCCGATACAGTTGATAAAATATCTGATACCTGAAGAAGTCTATCCAGAGGCTCTTTTTAACGAAGAAGCTCAACTGTACTTATCCAACTCCTTATCTTTCTGGACTGAGCGAAAGGGAGAATACATATGGATGCCGCAATGGTTTGATATTATGGCTAAGCTCTGGCTTAGTGGAATTGTTATCTTTGCGGTTTATGAAATCATCAAATACTGGAGAAGTGCACATTCTATCAATAATTTCATTTTTGAAAAAGAAGAAGATCCGGAAAATAATCTTACCTATTATCTGATTCCGGATGATACTTATGGACCATGTACCATCGGCTTTTTTCATCAGAAGATTGTAATTCCGGAAAGTTTCCCTTTGCATCCTGATTTTGTCATGGTATATAAACATGAAGATGCCCATCTAAAGAATCACGACAATTTAGTAAAACTGTTATGTCTCCTTGTCCTGTGTGTACACTGGATGAACCCTGTGGCATATCTTTTACTTCTCCTTTACATCGATACAGCAGAAATAGTCAGTGACAGCGCGGCAGTAGAAGGCTGTACAAAAGAAAAACGCAAAGACTACGCCAAACTGCTGGTGTTAGAAGCCTCAACTTCGGACATACGTCCGGTTGTATGGAAAAATAATCTTTCCGGACATAAAAAAGATAAAGAAGGAAAAGATTTTAAAACAATAAAAAGGAGGATTAACTACATGATGAAAGAAAAGAGAAAAGGGTTGTTGCAGAGAGGGATTATGGTAGCAGTGTCAGCACTGACAATTGTGGCTGGAGCCGGGACGGTGTTGGCGTATGAAGCAATGCCGTCATCTGATATAAGCTTTGAGGATACCATGTCTGATGATTCTTTCGATGTATTTGCATATAATGATTTAGAATTTGATGAAATTGATTTTCTTGATTTTTCAGAAAGTAATAGTATCTTTGTCGGTGATGACGGTATTCTAATAGCATGTGACGAATCAGTAGAAACTTATGCTTTATGTACCCACAGCATGGTGAATGGAAAATTTTATGCACATGCCCCTAATAGTTCTGGTGGATGCACTGTAAAAGTATATACATGCCAGCGTTGTAAAAAATGTGGTTATTTAGCAAATAAAAAATATTCACATACGATAACTTCAACTAAGTGCACACATAATTATTAAAATTATTTATATCAAAAATACAATTCCAGTTAGCTACTTATTAAGTTAACTGGAATTTTTTATTAATTTTATAGAAATACATTTCTGAAATACTTTCTCAATATCATCCCTATGTAACTCTTGCATTTCGACGAAAGTTAGTATATACTAACCAGTAGAGTTAGGCATTACAAACTCTAGCGTGAATCAATCATTTGAACTCCATCCGAAGACCTGCTGAAACCTTCGGAACAATGGATTGCATCTGTGCTTGTTGAACTCACGGCTATGCTGAAGGCCGTACTGCAGATATAATCCACCCGGTACATCCCAGTTGCGATGTACCAGGAGTCCAAATGCAAAACCAGAAAGGGGATTTATCATGTACTTAGAAATTGAGAAAGTAATTGGAAGAGAAATTCTGGATTCCAGAGGAAATCCGACAGTAGAAGCAGAAGTATATCTGATGGACGGCACTGTAGCAAGAGGAACAGCTCCAAGCGGTGCATCTACAGGTGAATTCGAAGCTCTGGAATTAAGAGATGGAGATAAAGCTCGTTACCTTGGAAAAGGCGTACAGAAAGCAGTAGAGAATATCAACACAACAATCAACGAAGCAATCGAAGGTCTTGATGCAAGTGACATTTATGCAGTAGACGCAGCTATGATTGCAGCAGACGGAACAAAAGATAAATCCAAACTTGGAGCAAATGCAATCCTTGCAGTATCTATCGCATGCTGCAGAGCAGCAGCAACTTCTCTTGAGATTCCGCTGTATCGTTTCCTTGGCGGAGTATCCGGAAACCGTCTTCCAGTTCCAATGATGAACATCGTAAACGGTGGATGCCACGCATTATCATCCGGTCTGGATGTACAGGAATTTATGATCATGCCAGTTGGAGCACCTTCCTTCAAAGAATGCTTAAGATGGTGTGCAGAAGTCTTCCACGCACTTGCTTCTATCCTGAAAGAACGCGGACTTGCTACATCAGTAGGTGATGAGGGTGGTTTCGCACCTGCACTGAAATCCGATGAAGAAGCAATCGAGACAATCCTTGAAGCAGTTAAGAAAGCCGGATATGAACCAGGCAAAGACTTCAGGATTTCCATGGATGCTGCTTCCTCTGAATGGAAGAGTGAAAAAGGCAAAGGATATTATAAACTTCCAAAAGCCGGCACAGAGTATACATCCGAAGAGCTCATTGAGCACTGGGCTAAATTATGCGAAAAATATCCGATCATCTCTATCGAAGACGGCCTGGATGAAGAAGACTGGGAAGGATGGCAGAAACTTACAGCCAGACTTGGCGACAAAGTACAGCTTGTCGGTGATGACCTGTTTGTTACAAATACAGAAAGACTTGCAAAAGGTATCAGTCTTGGCGCAGGTAATGCGATCCTGATCAAATTAAACCAGATCGGTTCCGTATCTGAAACACTGGAAGCAATCAAGATGGCTCACAAAGCAGGCTACACCGCAATTTCTTCTCATCGTTCCGGCGAGACAGCAGATACAACAATCGCAGACCTTGCAGTAGCACTGAACACCTGCCAGATTAAGACTGGAGCTCCCAGCAGATCCGAACGTGTTGCAAAATACAACCAGCTTCTCCGTATCGAAGAAGAACTCGGCGCAAGCGCAGTATATCCGGGAATGAAAGCTTTCAATGTGAAACAGGACTAAACAGAACTATGGCAATCCGCGTAAATAATACATACCATAAATAAAATAAACCTGTAAAATGCAAAATGCATTTCTCATCTGAATCGTTTAGTGAGAAATGCATTTTTGTATATGAGACTTTATTATATTCACTCATCCGTATCAATACTGCCTGTTTCTTCCGGTCTCTTCAGATATCCCCTTACAGCAGGCTCAATCGTTTGTTCCATAAGCCGGTGCAGCAGTTCTGTCGTAATATTATGATCTCCCAGAAGCGAATTATACAGGAAGTTTCCTGACAGTTCTTCAGTAATAGAACTCAGTCCTGCCAGAATCATTTTTTTGCCGGGTGTTTCGTTCCATCTGATTTCAATTCCATTATCTTCATGAAAGAAAATGTGCGCCCTTCGTTTCACACATTCTTCGATAAAAGTAACCTCCAGTTTTAACACAGGGATATCGTTTTCATCTCTTGCAAATTCTCCCAGTGTAGCTACAAGGTAATGTTCTCCATGAAGATCAACACATCCATCCGCAGCCTTTCCAAATCCAACAGGAAGTTTATGGATCACCTCACCTTCGGTAAAAGAAACGCAAAAGTTTCCCGCATCATAAGTAAAAGAAATTTCAGAAATACCATCTGTCATATTATTGTGGAATACCTGCACAAACAACGGCGCAATTCCAATATTCTGCTGTTCCATAACATAAGTTCTGCCGCTTACAGCCCGCATAAAACTGTGATGATCAGATGGGCGATCAACGGCTGCTGAAATACGGTAGCTGTATTTTTTATCTGAATGCTTCCTTCTGGAAACTACATTTCTTTTCCATCCCCCGCGCAGAGAAGTACTTCTGTTATTATTTTCTCCATTTTCCAGTTCTCCGCACAACCGTTTCAGAAGACTATGGGAGAGTGGATTCTCAGGTAGAACATCGGCGGGATGATAATTAACAGGGAAATATTTCCGAATGATATTCAGCATGATACAGTCCTGAAACATTTCTTTATTTCCGGCATTTGTGACAAGAACCATATCCATATCCGGATAAATAATAACATTCTGTCCCAGCATTCCATTATATTCAAAGCTTCCCGGGCGCTGTTCCATCCATAGCTGATATCCATATCCATAGGTGTCATTCTGAGTTTTCAGATGTCGTGCCGTAGATATTTCTATCCAATATTCAGACACCAGCTGCTGACCATTCCATTTTCCCCTCTGAAGATACAGCTGGCCAAGTTTTGCCATGTCTTCTGCACAGAGAAACAGTCCCCAGCCACCTTTTGTAATTCCTTTCGGACAGGTTTCCCAGTAATATTTCGTGATACCAAGAGGACCAAACAGTCTCGGAGTCAGATATTCGGTCAGGGTTTCTCCTGTACGTTTCGTCACGATTGCAGAAAGAACATAAGTATTCAGACTGTTATATTGAAACTCCGTTCCGGGTTTTCCATTGACAGATGCATTCAGAAAGCTTCCAAGCCAGTCATTTCCGGACACGATACCTGATTCATTAAAAGTTATGCCGCTTGTCATGGTCAGCAGATTCTCTACTGTGATCACAGGGCGGAAAATCTTTGAAAAGGCATTTATATGATCCGGAAAAATGTCATAAATATTTTCATCGAGCTTTAATTTTTCCTCTTCGATCAACATGCCGATTGCCATACCTGTGATGCTCTTGCACATGGAATGTGTAATATGCCACATTCCTTTAGGGTATGGTGCAAAATTACATTCACAGATTACCTTGCCATGACGCAGTGCCATAAAATGATGCATTTCCGTATCTTTGGAAGCATCCAGTTCCCGAAGAAGGGCAGCAAACAGATCAGAGGAGATTCCCTGACTCTCCGGTGTGGCACGCACAAATGCCTGCTCATAAACTGCATCAAACGGAAAATCCGGTTTCTGTGGGAAATAATCTACCCGTGTACCGCCTGTCTTCCCAAGGATCATATTTAAAACCAGTTCTGCAACCGCAATCTGTTCTTTTGCCATAGAGAATACCTCCTTTTTCGGATTTATTT
Organism: Blautia sp. DFI.6.71; assembly: GCF_020593585.1. Classification (NCBI taxonomy): domain Bacteria; kingdom Bacillati; phylum Bacillota; class Clostridia; order Lachnospirales; family Lachnospiraceae; genus Blautia; species Blautia sp. DFI.6.71. The sequence continues at coordinate 124,516 of NZ_JAJDMJ010000002.1, read as the reverse complement.
TGATTATACAGACCTCATACAACAAATGCAAATTATATTTTTACGAGAAAGGATATTACGTTACTGTTCACACACCACTATCCCGCGAGGTGTTTTGGCATGAATATGCCAAAATCCCGAGACATACAAGCCAAAATTCCATTGCCGCAGGCAATCTGGAATGAATTTTGGCTACGTTACTGTGAACGGAGTGAACAGTAACGATATTACCAGTGGACAGTAGCGCAGGATTCTCTTCCTGCGGGAAGCTCACTTTAGTGACATAATAAAACGGCTGCGGAATGAACCGCAGCCAGTAATAAGTTTCATCTGTTTACCTTTCGTCAAAAGCAACAAAATCTGTATGATGTCCTACATATTTGTAAGCAGGACGAATGATCTTATTTGCATTAATCAGTTCTTCCAGACGGTGAGCACTCCAGCCCGGCATACGTGCAATAGCAAAGATCGGAGTAAATAATTCTTCCGGAATACCAAGCATGCTGTATACAAATCCACTGTAGAAGTCCACATTTGCGCAGACATTCTTAAACAGTTTTCTATGTTCCATAATCAGTTTGCCGGCAATATTTTCTACTCTGTTATAAAGCTCGAATTCCTCTGTCATTCCCTTTTCCTCAGCAAGTGCCTGGGCAAAGCGTTTCAGGATCACTTCTCGAGGATCGGAAAGTGTATAGACTGCATGCCCCATACCATAGATCAGCCCTGCATGGTCAAATGCTTCTTTATTCAGAACCTTCTTGAGGTAAGTTATGATTTCATCTTCGTTATCCCAGTGATCTTGATCTACATGAGACTTCAGATCAGCAAACATATTCTGAACTTTCAGGTTTGCTCCACCATGACGAGGTCCCTTCAGAGATCCGATGGATGCAGCAGTAGAAGAGTAGGTATCTGTCCCTGAAGAAGTTACCACATGAGTGGTGAAAGTGGAGTTATTACCGCCACCATGCTCAGCATGCAGGATCAGTGCAATATCCAGAACTTTTGCTTCCAGTTCTGTGTATTTTCCATCCGGGCGAAGCATAAGAAGAATGTTCTCGGCAAGAGAAAGCCCCTTCTGCGGATTACGGATAAATAAGGTATCATCCTTTCTGAAATGGCGATATGCATGGTAAGAATATACGGCAATTTCAGGAAGCTTTGCAATCAGTTCCAGAGACTGACGAAGTACATTTTCAGGAGAAATATCTTCCGGATTGTCATCATATGTATAGAGAGCCAGAACACAACGCTGCATGGCATTCATAATATTGGCATTGGTTCCCTTCATAACAACATCGCGGACAAAACGACCGCCAAGCTCCTCCATATCAGACATCATATCCAGAAATCTGGAAAGTTCTTCCTTATCAGGGAGCTTACCGAAGATCAGAAGATAAATTGTTTCTTCAAATCCAAAACGTCTTCCGTTCAGACCACTGATGATATCCTGTACATTGATTCCCTGATAGTATAAACGTCCATCAGCCGGAATCTGTCTGCCGTTGATCAGATTATAACCATTAACATCAGAAATCTCTGTAAGACCTGTCAGGACACCTTTACCTGCGGAGTCACGAAGACCTCTTTTTACATTATATTCTACATACAGATTTGGATCGATATGATGATTCTTGAGCAGTTCCTGTTCAAAGAATCTCATTTTGTCACGAAGCTGTCCGGAATCTTCCAGACTCATCATTTCATGTTTTTCCATAATATCATTCCTCATTTCCCCGTTATTTATCTACAGCAATATTCGCAAGTTCACTTATAGCAATACTCGTAAATAATGCATATTATAGTGAATTTTATTAAAAAACACTGATACAGTGAATTGCAGATGCATCCTTGCGATCAGTGTTTTACTATGGCGAACATTTGTATTTGTACCTATTTAAACATTGTACAGTAAAGTGATGGGAAAGGCAAGACAAAGATTGTATTTTTTTTCATACAATCATATTAAAGTGATAACGCTTTAAAATTATACAGAAGGAAAATTATGAAAAATATAACACAAAATCATAGAACGTGCTATAATAGCCAACAGAAAGCATGATAAAGGGGAAGTGAGAAAAGAAATGTCAGAAAGAAAAATGAAACGAGTTGAGGACTCCTTAACAGAGCAGTCTCATTTATTAATGCCAAAGTGTCTGAATGCCGCAGGTTATCTGTTTGGCGGACAGCTGCTTGCATGGATTGATGAAACAGCAGGTATTGTTGCCAAGCGTCATGCGGAAATGAATGTGGTAACTGTTGCAGTAGACAATATGTATTTCAAAGCCGGAGCCAGAGTGAACGATACCATCGTTCTCATCGGACGGCTTACACATGTGGGACGTTCTTCCATGGAAGTACGTATTGATACTTACTGTGAAGCCCTTGATGGAACCAGAACCATGATCAACCGCGCATATTTTATTATGGTTGGAACAGATGAACATCAGCATCCTGTGGAAGTACCGGGACTTATCATTGAGGGAGTTACTCAGCAGATAGAGAATGAAGCTGCACAGAAACGTGCAAAACTCTGGAAAATCCGCAGACAGGAAGGATTTTAACAAAACAGCCGCAAATGCGGCTGTTTTTGTTTATCAGTAACATTTACTGCAAGGTCCGTATCCCATAGCTTCGGCTTCTGATCTGGATACCTGTCTGGCTGTATCCGGGTTCATTCTTCCACAGTTGGGAATGCTGTGATATTTTTCGCCGGTTGCAGGGATCCATACCATTGTTCCTACATCTGCATTGTTGGATTCTTCCTGTTCAGGTACCGGATCAGAAGTGGTAGTTTCTTCCTGCCAGGAGTTTCCACCAGTGCCACCTGCAGAAGCATTTACAGAGGAGTCTCCGGAAGAATAATCATTGCATGGCTCCTGTGACCAGGAAATATTTGTTCCATCGGAGACTGCAATGATCGTACCCTGTTTATCTGTTCGGAATACAGGGATTCCCATATCTGATAAACGTCCCATTGTATCTGCTGACGGATGATTATACTGATTATTGATTCCGCAGCTTATGACTGCGTAAGATGGAGAAGTTGCCTCAAGGAAATCCCAGGTAGTTGAACTTGCAGACCCATGATGACCAACAGAAAGAACATTACAGTCAAGGTTCATACCTGTACTGATCATATCCTGTTCACTGGTTTCCTCTGCATCTCCGGTAAAAATAAAGCTATTTGAACCATTTTCAAGTTTGATTACAAGAGAGTTATCATTACTGTTCTGGCTGATACCATTCGGTGCAAGAACAGTGAAACTTCCGGTGCCAAAATCAAATGTTTCACCTACAGAAGGATACTGTACGATAATTGCATTTGCAGTGGCAGTATTCATAAAATTATTGAATAAATTTGAAGTATGTACATAGTCTGGTCCGGATATATTACTTACAGAGAAATTGTCTATACATGGAACAAGACCGCCGATATGATCTTCATCATAGTGAGAAGCGATCATATAGTCAATGTTTTCCACATTCTGTTCCTGTAAGTAGGAGATGATCAGATCAGCATGGCTCTGATCCCCGCCATCGTACAAAAGATTTTGTCCTCCGGACTGTACTAAGATGGCATTTCCCTGTCCAACGTCAATAAAATGAACTGCCATCTCACTGTTGCCTTCAGCTTTTACCGTCAGTGCTGATTGCGGAACTAAGGTAAACAGCAGAAGGAACAGAGATAGAATTAGTGATAGTAACCTGTTTTGTTTCTTCATAAAAAGCCTCCTGAATGTTAATAACAGTTTGATTATACCATTTATTGAGAAACAAAAACATAATTATAATACAAACAATCCAGTCCATCCTGGATCGTGTTTGAAAATGCTTTAGCGTGAAGTCCTGCGTCCAATCGATTAATAATCTATCTACTGAACTTCTTCTCCGTTATCTTCCCATGTGTCAGAGCTATCCAGAGAACCATCTGTCTCGTTACCGGAATTGTCGTCACTGGGATAATCAATCTGATCGGAAGAATCATCCCCTGTATCGTCAGACGATGTCTGATCGCTGCTTCCATCATCAGAAGATCCATCTCCTGTATCTGCATTATCATTCTCCTGCCCTGTATCATCCAGAGAACCGTCCTGCGTCGTATCAGTATTATAAGAAGAGTCATCGTAAGAAGTATCATTATAACTGTTGTCATAATCAGAATCATAGTTACTTTCCTGAGTATAAATGGTAAATCCATCCTCTTCAGCCTGAGCTTCGGCCTGTGCCTGAGCCTCAGCAGCAGTTTCCGGAGCTTCCGTAAAGTTTGTAACAGCTTTTGACACTGTATTACCGGTAGGTGCCACAGCAGAAACCGCAAACATCGCGCCACAAAGCAGGATTGCAGTTCCGGCAATCTGAATTTCATCTATATGTCTCATAGTTTATATTCTCCTTGCTTATCTATGTTTGTTTCTTTCTATTTCTATGCATATCCAGATTATTTACAGCAATATTATATACCTTAAGTGGATTTTTTTGTAGAGTAAATTTTAAGTTACTGTTCATCCATCACTATCCTGCGAGGTGTTTTGTCATGAATATGCCAAAATCCCGAGATATACAAGCAAAAATTGAAAAAAAACTGGATTCTGTCTGAAAAATCTGTTATTATAAGAATTGTATGAATATAATTTCAACTTTAATACAGTTTATCTAATTATTTTCTTTCCTGTATGATATCAGGGTAAAAAAATCCCCCATAAAATTGAAATTATAAATTTAAAAACAGAGGTGTCATTTATGAGCTGGTATAATGAGGCAATTTTCTATCACATCTATCCACTGGGTTTAACCGGTGCGCCGAAGCACAATGACTACAGTGCTCCTGTTTCCCGTCTGAACACATTACTTCCATGGATCGACCACATCAGAGAAATCGGATGTACAGCATTATACATCGGACCTTTATTCGAGAGTGTAGGACATGGCTATGAAACCACAGATTACAAGAAGCTGGATTCCCGTCTCGGAACGAACGAAGACCTTAAAAACTTCGTGGCAGCCTGTCATGAAAAAGAAATCAAAGTTATTTTCGATGGTGTGTTCAATCACACAGGGCGTGATTTCTTTGCATTTAAAGATATTCAGCAAAATCGCGAACATTCCAGATATCTCAACTGGTACTGCAATGTGAACTTTGGAGGGAATACGGAATACAACGACGGCTTCTCCTACGAAAACTGGGGTGGATACAACCTTCTGGTAAAATTAAACCAGAGAAACCCGGAAGTACAGAATTACATCTGTGATGTGATCCGTTTCTGGGTATCAGAATTTGATGTAGATGGAATCCGCCTTGACGCAGCAGACGTTCTTGATTTCGATTTCATGCGTGCCTTGCGCCGTACAGCAGCAGAAGTAAAGGAAGATTTCTGGCTTATGGGCGAAGTGATCCATGGCGATTACAGCAGATGGGTAAATGGAGAAACGCTCCACAGTGTAACAAACTATGCCCTGCATAAAGCACTCTACAGCGGACATAACGATCATAACTATTTCGAAATCGCACATACTGTAAAATATCTCCAGAATATGGGAAATCTTGATCTCTACAACTTTGTGGACAACCATGATGTAGAACGTATTTATACCAAGCTTTCAAATAAAGCACATTTTGCACCTGTTCATGTCTTACTCTATACACTTCCGGGTGTACCAAGTATCTATTACGGTTCTGAGTTCGGTATTGAAGGAAAGAAAGAGAAATTCTCCGATGACAGCCTCAGACCGGCTCTGGATATCAAAGACTATGCAGATGCAGTACAGAAGAATCCATGTACAGCCCTGATCGCAGCGCTTGGAAAGGTAAGACAGCATACACCTGCATTAAGCTACGGAAGCTACGCAGAACTTCAGCTTACCAACCGTCAGTTTGCATTTGCCCGTGACCTTGACGGAATACGTGTGATCGTTACCGTAAATAACGATGATAATGCAGCAGATATGAGCCTTCCGGCAGGAAACTGTGCAGAATATATCGGAACCCTCACAGGCCGTAAAGTATCTGTTCAGGGTGGACATATCAATGTAACAGTAGCCGCAAACAGCGGTGAAATCTGGATTCCGGCGGGTGAAATGCCAGAATATATACCAGTAAAAACAGAAACTGCAGATATCGAAAAAGTACAGGAAGAAACAGAAGAAACAACTTCCACACAGACTGAGTCTCCTGCACAGAAAACAATAACCGCAGCAGAAGAAACCGCAGCAGCAAAAGCAGAAGATATTCAGCCTGAAAAAACTGCCGATACTTCAGCCATATCAGCAGAAAACAGTTTTCCGGAAAATACGGAAGCCGCTGCTGAAAAGGAAAAGACAGTAATTGTAGATATGAATAAATCCCCGGAAGACATGACTGTAGATGAATTACAGCAGGCAATCCTTGCCAAAATGGCAGGTAACGGCCCTGTTACAGACCAGATGAAGAAAACAGTATATGATAATATCTGGCATGATTCTCTGGTAAACTGGCTCAAGAGCTTCCACTGATCAGATTATCGTCAGTATTTTTCATCTTTTCTTTCATTAATAAAAGAGAAATTTTTCATGTGGCAATTTTTTTGCCGTTGACTAAATATTTTTTTGGTGGTAAGATATGGATACAGATACAGACAATCAATCACACTAAATCGTACGGGAGGAATTCACTCATGAAAACACTTGAAACAAAAAAAGCACCAGCAGCAATCGGACCATATTCTCAGGCAAAAATGACAGGAAACTTCTTATTTGCATCCGGTCAGATTCCGGTAGACCCGGCTACAGGTGAAGTTGCAGGTGATAAAATCGAAACACAGGCAGAGCAGTCCTGCAAGAACGTAGGAGCAATTCTTGAAGAAGCCGGACTTACATTTGACAATGTTATCAAGACTACATGCTTCCTTGCTGATATGGCAGATTTCGCTGCATTCAACGCTGTGTATGAGAAATACTTCACAAGCAAACCGGCCCGCTCCTGCGTTGCTGTAAAACAGCTTCCGAAGAACGTACTCTGCGAAGTGGAAGCTATCGCTGTAGCTGAGTAATTCAGCCAAACCACAATATAATAGATATTTCAAAACAATTTCTGAATCTGATTCAGATTGGGGAAACAGCCAGGGAAAAATCCACCTGGCTGTTTTTGGTTTTCAGGCTACCTGCAATTGCTGATATTTGCTATAATAGTATAAAAGAATTCCGGCAAAATGAAAGGTAAAAGTTATGAGATCAATATCCATATATGCACTTACGAGAAATCAGAATACAGATTCTCTGTCAAAACTGGAACGTCAGTTATCCGGTCGGGAATATTTCCTCAAAATACGGGAATGGGAACTTCAGAGTATGAAAGCACTGGTACGCCAGTTAGAATCGCATATGACTAAAGTCTGTTCCCTGCGCTTTTTCTATTCCTACCAGATTCCAAAACTCGGGAAAGAATTTGATCTTCTCCAGATCAAAGACGACCAGATCATAAATATTGAACTGAAAAGCGGAGCTGTATCTGAGGAGGCAATTCGTAAACAGCTTATGCAGAACCGTTATTATCTTTCCGTTCTCGGACGCTCCATACAGTCTTATACGTATATCAGCAGTCAGAATCGCCTTGTCAGGCTTACCAACCATGATCATATTGCAGAAGCCGACTGGACAGAGCTGTGCAGATCACTGCAAAAGGAGAGCAGTGATTATCAGGGGAATATTGACGATCTGTTTCAGGCTGAACTATATCTGATTTCCCCAATCACAGAACCGGCCCGTTTTCTGAAAAAAGAATACTTCCTGACTTCCCAGCAACGGGATATCCAGCGCCAGATCTTAAAGAAACTCCGTATCAGCCGGTTCGGATATTTCTGTTTTACCGGACTTCCAGGAACAGGAAAAACATTGCTTCTCTATGATATCGCCATGAAACTGTCCAGGCGTCAGCAGATATGCATGATTCACTGCGGTAATGCCGGAAAAGAATGGAAAATGCTGCATAAACGTTTACAGCGTATTGCTTTTCTTTCGGACAATCAGCTGACCGAAAATACAGAGCTGAAACATTACAGTGCCGTTCTGGTAGACGAAGCACATTTGCTTTCTTCGGAAAAACTGCAGATTCTGTTAACGCAATCGGAGGGGAAGTTTCCTGTAATATTTTCCAGCGATTCCGAAGATGCCATATGTCCCGAAGAATTAGGTGTAAATACATTAAATCTTATAGAAAACCTGCCGAAAATCCAGATGTTTCACTTAACCAACCGCATCCGTACCAACGCGGAACTTTCCTCATTTATCCAGAATATGATACACCTTACAGACAGAAAAACCTCAAAACCCTATCCACATGTATCTGTTGTATATGCAAATAATGAAGAGGAGACTGCTGCCTTACTGGAAGATTATATGCATCAGGGCTATGAATATGAGATTACTGCCATGAGAGACATAAAACGTCTTGTTATCACATTGGATGAACGATATTACTATGATCAGAACAGATATCTGCGTTCAAAATATCTCAATAAAGAAGGCAGGTCTGATGTCCGTAATTTATTTCACCAGCTGAATCAAGCCAAAGAGGAACTTTCTATAATTGTCAGAGAAAATACATATGTGTACGAAACATTACTCACGCTTTTACAGCCTGATACTGTCAGATAAAAACTGCAAACTATCCGACTCTCCCTTGAAATCCCCCACCATTCCGTATATAATGGGAATATTGTGGGGGGATTTTCCCTGCTTAACACAATGTGATACAATAACCTCTGAAAGGAATACTATGAGAACTCTAGCTTTAAGCGATGAAATTTTAATGAAAGTTGACAAGGCTGCCCGTTACATCGGTGGTGAAGTCAACTCTGTAATGAAAGATAAGAATGACGTAGATATCCGCTTTGCCATGTGCTTCCCGGATGTTTATGAAATCGGTATGTCCAATCTGGGCATGATGATCCTCTACAACATGTTCAATGAACGTGAGGATGTCTGGTGTGAGCGTGTCTTTTCTCCGTGGATGGATCTGGATAAGGTCATGCGTGAAGAGCACATTCCACTGTTTGCCCTGGAATCCCAGGAGCCTGTAAAGGAGTTTGATTTCCTTGGTATTACCCTTGGATATGAGATGTGCTATACCAATGTGCTTCAGGTACTTGACCTGAGCCATGTTTCACTTCTGGCAAATGATCGTAAGGAAGATGACCCTATCGTCATCGGCGGCGGTGCATGTGCATATAATCCGGAACCGATCGCAGAATTTTTTGATATGTTTTATATTGGCGAGGGTGAGACTGTGTATGATGCTCTGTTTGATGCATATAAGGCAAACAAGGCAGCAGGCGGCTCCAGAGCAGACTTCCTGTTTGCAGCTTCCCAGATTCCCGGAATTTATGTTCCCTCTTTATACAATGTAACCTACAAAGAAGACGGCACCATTGCTTCCTTTACACCTGCAAAAGAGGGCGTACCTGAGAAAGTCTGTAAACAGCTGATCACCGATGTCACTAAAGACTACCGCGCGATCAAAGCTCCTGTAGTTCCATTTATTAAAGCTACTCAGGATCGTGTTACTCTGGAAATCCAGCGTGGCTGTATCCGCGGATGCCGTTTCTGTCAGGCAGGTATGATCTACCGTCCTACCAGAGAGCGCAATGTGGAGGATTTAAAGGCAAGTGCCAGAGAAATGCTTCAGAATACAGGACATGAGGAGATTTCCTTAAGTTCTCTAAGCTCCAGTGATTATTCTGAGCTGAAGGAACTGGTAAACTTCCTGATCGAAGAATTTCATGGCAATGCTGTCAATATCTCTCTGCCATCCCTGCGTATTGATGCTTTTGCCCTGGATGTTATGAGCAAGGTACAGGATGTAAAGAAGAGCAGCCTTACTTTCGCACCGGAAGCAGGCTCCCAGCGTCTGCGTAATGTTATCAACAAAGGTCTGACTGAAGAGAATATTCTTCATGGTGCAGGTGAAGCATTCAAAGGTGGATGGAATCAGGTAAAGCTTTACTTCATGCTCGGACTTCCAACTGAAACAGAAGATGATATGAAAGGTATTGCTCATCTTGCTCAGAAAATTGCAGAAACTTATTATGAAGAAGTGCCGAAAGAAAAACGTAATGGCAAGGTTCAGGTCAATGTAAGTACCTCTTTCTTTGTACCGAAACCATTTACCCCATTCCAGTGGGCAGGTATGTACAGAGAGGAAGATTTCGTGGAGAAAGCAAAGGTCGTAAAAAGCGAGATCCGCGCACAGTTAAACCAGAGAAGTATCCGCTACAGCTGGCATGAGCCGGATGTAACGATTCTTGAAGGTTTCCTTGCAAGAGGTGACCGCCGTTGTTCAAAAGTTATCCTCAGAGCATATGAAAAAGGTGCGATCTACGATGCATGGTCAGAGAGTTTTGACTATAATATATGGAAAGAATCTTTTGCGGAAACCAACACAGATATTGATTTCTATACTCTCAGAGAACGTTCCACAGATGAGATCCTTCCATGGGATTTCATTGATGCAGGAGTGACCAAGAAGTTCCTGATCCACGAATGGGAGCAGGCAAAGAACGAAACCGTAACACCCAACTGCCGTCAGAAATGTTCAGGCTGTGGTGCTATGCGTTATGGCGGAGGTGTATGTTATGAAGGTAAGAATTAAATTCAGCAAAGAAGGTCCGGTTAAATTTGTGGGACATCTGGATACCATGCGTTATTTCCAGAAAGCCATCCGCAGGGCAAATCTTCCTGTTGCTTTTTCAGGTGGTTTCAGTCCTCACATGATCATGTCTTTTGCAGCACCACTTGGTGTTGGTACTGAGAGTCTGGGTGAATACTTTGATCTGGAGCTGGCAGAGACAGTTCCTACCTCAGAGATCACAAGACGTCTGGATGCAGTGATGGTAGAAGGGGTACATGTACTGAGTACTCGTCAGGTTGAGGACGGAAAAGCGGGTAAGGCAATGTCACTGGTGGCAGCAGCCGATTATTATGTGGAATTTCGTCCTGGAAAAGAGCCTGAGATTTCCTGGAAAGATAAGATCAGTGATTTTCTGGCTCAGCCGGAGATCAAAGTAATGAAAAAGACCAAACGAAGCGAAAAGGAAATAGATATTCGCCCGTTTATTTATAAAATGGAACTTCAGGGAGACAAGATCTTTATGATGCTTGCTTCCGCAAGTGCCAATTACACAAAACCGGAACTGGTAACAGATACATTCTTCTCATGGCTTGGCATAGAACTTCCGGAATTTGCTTATTCCATCAAACGTCTGGAAGTATACGCAGATAAAGGAACAGAGGAAGAACATAAATTTGTAACTCTGGAAGCACTGGGTGAAGAAGTTGAGTAAACTGATTATTACCCAAATGAATATCCGGCAGATTCCCTGCTATGTATGTGCGTATGAAGAAGACGGTAAAGTAATGGAACTGCGCTTCGAACCTGTTGGGGAGAAATCTTCTCTTGGAAATATTTATGTTGGACAGATAGAGAATATAGCTGCCAATATCGGTGCTGCATTCGTACAGATTTCTGCCGGAGAAAAATGCTACCTGCAGCTTTCCGATGCTCCAAATGCGATTTATGCTTCTGTAAAAAAAGGTGACCGCCCATTAAAGGCAGGAGATGAAATCCTTGTGCAGATCAGCCGGGAAGCAATGAAGGGAAAACTACCGGCTGTAACCACGAATCTGAATTTTACAGGCAAATATCTGGTTCTTACAACCGGCGATAAGAAATTTGGTCTGTCTTCCAAACTTTCCAATGATGACAGAAGCCGTATCAGTAAGTGGATGGAAGCAGAAGTTAACCGTCCGGATAAAGAGTTTGGTATCATCGTTCGTACAAATGCAGCAGATGCATCAAAAGAAGAAATACTGAAAGAACTGGAATACCTGAAGGGCCTGTATCATAAGGCTGCTGTAGACGGAAGATCCCGTACCTGTTTCAGCTGCGTATATAGAACAGAGCCTTTTTATATCTCTGCAGTCCGCGACGCCAACAGCCGGAACCTGGAAGGGATCATAACAGATATCCCTGAGATATCCCGACAGATTTCTGACTATCTTAACAGTAACAGCCCGGAGGAAAAAGAGAAGCTGCGGTTTTATGATGATAAACTTCTCCCTCTTTACAAACTTTATCGCCTGGAAACTGTCTTAGAAGAAATCCAGCATGAGAAAGTCTGGCTGAACAGTGGTGGATTTCTGGTGATCCAGCAGACAGAAGCCTTCGTATCCATTGATGTAAACAGCGGAAAGTTTACAGGCAAAAAGAAAATGCAGGAAACTTACCGAAAAATCAATTTGGAGGCAGCAAAGGAAATTGCCAGACAGTTACGTCTCAGAAACCTGTCCGGAATTATTCTGATTGATTTTATTAATATGGAAAATCAGGATCATCAGGACGAACTGTTCCATGTCCTGCAGAAATATCTGCGCAAAGATCCGGTAAAGGCAAAAGCAGTGGACATCACTCCACTGCATATCCTGGAACTTACCAGAAAGAAAGTGCGAAAACCTGTGATTGAGGAAATCAGAGAATTGTAGTTTGCCATAAAATAATTATGTAAATCAAACAAGCATCTGCAATTCTCATCGATATTTTTCCGTAACTGAATAACTGCTCTGCAGTTTGTATTTTATCACAGATCCTGACGGATACCGGATTGAAATTGTACCTGTAAAATAAAAGAAAAAAATTCAAAGAAATTGAAAAAAACTTATTGACAAATCGAATTTTGTCCGCTATTATAAACGAGATGCCGCACAGAGAGGTACAAGCACCGAAAGGTCACCATATCTGGCGAGTAAAGATTATAGGAGGTGCCACAGATGTACGCAATTATTGCAACAGGTGGTAAACAGTACAAAGTTGCTGAAGGCGACGTAATCAGAGTTGAGAAACTCGGTGTTGAAGCTGGTGAAACTGTTACTTTTGATAATGTTATTGCAGTAAGCAATGACGGATTAAAAGCTGGTGAAGATGTGAAAGATGCCAGTGTTACCGCTACTGTAGTTGAGAACGGTAAAGCAAAAAAAGTTATCGTTTACAAATACAAGAGAAAAACTGGATATCACAAGAAAAACGGTCACAGACAGCAGTACACTAAAGTAAAAATCGAAAAGATTAACGGTTAATCTGGTGTCATTATGATTACAATTACAGTTAAGAAGAGAAATGGAAATTATCTGGAATTTGTTTCGAAAGGTCACGCCGGATATGCAGAGGAAGGACAGGATATTGTCTGTGCTGCTGTCTCTGTACTGGTGATTAATACTGTAAATTCTCTTGAGACATTTACAGATGATCAGTTTGAAGTGCAGGAAGATGACGGCTATGTATCTTTTCATTTTACGGCTCCGGTTACTGAGAGGGGAACCCTTCTCATGGATTCGCTGATTCTCGGATTAACAGAAATTGAACATAGTTATAACAATCGATATTTGACAGTAAAAGTCAAGGAGGTGTAACAACATGATGAAAATGAACCTTCAGTTATTCGCACATAAAAAAGGAGTTGGTTCTACAAAGAACGGTCGTGATTCCGAATCCAAGAGATTAGGTGCGAAGAGAGCAGACGGACAGTTTGTTAAAGCTGGAAATATTCTTTACAGACAGCGCGGAACTAAGATCCATGCTGGTGAGAACGTAGGCTGCGGTAAAGATTATACTTTATTCGCACTTAAAGATGGTGTCGTAAGATTTACCAGAAAAGGACGCGATAAGAAACAGGTTTCTATCGTTCCAGTAGAAGCAGAATAATCTGGTTAAGCGAAGGCTTCAAATCTAATATGGGTTTGGAGCCTTTCTTTTATAGTAGAATTGCTATAGATTAAAAGAGTTATATGATATAAAAGAAACCATAGCAATCCATGTAAATAATGCATATTGATCCGACTCATCAGAGTGCGAAATCCTGCTGAACGGTCTCAAATGCATTAATTTAAGAAGATTACTATTACGAAATAATCATTAGTAAAGGACAGAGGTGTGTCATATGTTTGCAGACAGAGCGAAAATCTATATCCGCTCCGGTAAAGGCGGCGACGGCCATGTAAGTTTCCGCAGAGAATTATATGTTCCGAATGGCGGTCCTGACGGCGGCGACGGCGGTCGTGGAGGAGACGTGATATTTGAGGTAGATGAAGGCCAGAACACCCTTGGCGACTACCGACACAAAAGAAAATATAAAGCAGAAGACGGACAGGAAGGCGGCAAAAAACGCTGCCATGGTGCTGATGGAAAAGATGTTGTATTAAAAGTTCCGGAAGGAACTGTTATCATGGATGCAGAATCCGGTAAAGTAATTGCTGATATGTCCGGTGAAAATAAACGCCAGATCGTATTAAGAGGCGGAAGAGGTGGCAAAGGAAACCAGCATTATGCGACTGCAACCATGCAGGTTCCGAAATATGCACAGCCAGGACAGCCTGCGCAGGAACTGGAAGTTCTTCTGGAGCTGAAAGTAATCGCAGATGTAGGTCTGGTTGGATTCCCGAATGTCGGAAAGTCCACATTCCTTTCACGTGTAACCAACGCACAGCCGAAAATTGCCAACTATCACTTCACAACCCTGAGCCCAAATCTTGGTGTTGTAGATACTGAAAACGGTGGTTTTGTGATCGCTGATATTCCCGGTCTGATCGAAGGTGCTTCCGAAGGTGTGGGACTTGGACATGAGTTCCTCCGCCACATTGAACGTACCAGAGTCATTATCCACATTGTAGATGCAGCATCTACAGAGGGACGTGACCCAATCGATGATATTTACAAGATTAATAAAGAACTGGAAGCTTATAATCCGGAAATTGCTGCAAGACCACAGGTAATCGCAGCAAACAAAATCGACTGTATCTATACAGAAGACGGCGAAGAGAGCCCGGTTGACAAACTTAAGGCAGAATTTGAGCCGAAAGGAATCCAGGTATATCCGATTTCCGCTGTCAGCGGTCAGGGTGTCAGAGAACTTTTATTCCATGTGAAAGAACTTCTTGACAGCTGCCCACAGGAACCTGTAGTATTTGAACAGGAATTCTTCCCTGAAGATATGTTGATCGGAGAAAACCTTCCATATACAGTAGAGCAGAGTCCTGAAGATCCGACAATTTTTGTTGTCGAGGGACCGAAGATTGAAAAGATGCTTGGCTACACAAATCTTGATTCCGAAAAAGGTTTCGCATTCTTCCAGAAATTCCTGAAAGAGGGAGGCATCCTGGAAGAACTTGAGAAGGCAGGCATTCAGGAAGGCGATACTGTGCGTATGTACGGATTTGATTTTGATTACTATAAATAGTATAAATAGATTCAATAATGAAACAGATGTGGTAAGACGGATGATTTTGTCCGTTTGCAGAGAATAACAGAGGAAAATAAAAATGACAAGTAAACAGAGAGCTTATTTAAAAGGTCTTGCAATGACCATGGATCCAATCCTTCAGCTTGGAAAGGGTGGTCTTACTCCTGAGAACACAGCCGCAGTAGATGAGGCGCTTGCAGCCAGAGAACTGATCAAGATCAGTGTTCTTCAGAACTGCCTGGAGGATCCGCGCCAGATGGCTGAGGTTCTGGCAGAACGTACACGTTCCCAGATCGTACAGGTTATCGGCAAGAAAATTGTTTTATACCGTGAAGGCAAAAACGAAAAGAAAAAAATTGAATTACCCAGAAAATAATACGGAGTTTTTTATGGCTGACATCAAACACAGAATTGGTATTATGGGCGGTACTTTTGATCCCATCCACATGGGGCATCTGATTCTGGGAGAGAAAGCATACGAACAGTTCCGACTGGAAAAGGTACTGTTCATGCCTTCCGGAAATCCGCCTCACAAGAGAAACCGTCAGGGACGTGCCACAGATGAAGAAAGAGTTGAAATGGTCCGCAGGGCGATTACCGGAAATCCTCACTTTGAACTGTCGCTGACTGAAATGCATGAAAATGGTTATACTTACACTTATCATACACTGGAAATGCTAAAAGAGAAGAATCCGGATACTGATTATTATTTTATAATCGGCGCAGACTCCCTGTATGACTTTGATACATGGCGTGAACCGGAAAGAATCTGTAGAAACTGCATTCTGGTAACTGCTGTAAGAAATCATTCCACAATTGCAGAGCTCGAAGCAGAAATGAACCGTCTTTCGCTTAAATATAATGGCACATTTCTGACACTGAATACCACAAACCTTGATGTATCCAGCGAAATGCTCAGAAACTGGATCAGCGAAGATAAAAGTGTGCGTTACTATATTCCTGATCCGGTGATTGAGTATATCAGAGAAAACCAGATTTACAGTCTGGCCGAAAAGAAAGGATGATCTTCCGATGGCAGAGTATGATTTTATAAAAATGCAGAAAAAATTAGCAAAATATCTGGATGAGGATCGTTATGAACATACGTTGGGAGTTATGTTTACATGTGCAGCACTTGCCATGGTTCATGACTGTGATCTGATCACAGCCCAGACTGCCGGACTGCTCCATGACTGTGCAAAATGTATTCCGAACAAAAAGAAGCTGAAGATGTGCAGCCAGCATCATATTTCGGTATCTGAATTCGAACAGGAGCATCCTTTTTTACTTCATGCCAAGCTTGGAGCTTACGTAGCTAAGGCTAAGTATGATGTTACAGATGAAAATATTCTTTCTGCCATCACCTGGCATACTACCGGAAAGCCGGAGATGACACTGTTGGAAAAAATCGTCTATATTGCCGATTATATTGAACCAAAACGTGATAAAGCTCCTAATCTTACAATTGTACGTAAACTGGCTTTTCAGGATCTTGACGAATGTATGTATAAGATTTTGGGTGATACGCTGGCTTATCTGGAGGAAAATCCGAAAGATATTGATAATGCTACGAAAGATGCTTTCTTGTACTACAGGGATTTACACATGAAAAGACAGTCCTGAGTATAAATTGTCTCGACTGGCAGAGTTTTACATATTATATGTAGCTATCCAATAGTCTGTTGATCATGAAGATATTGAACAGTTACAAAAGCAGATAGAAAGAGAGGTTGTTTCCATGAACAGAGAACTTGAAATGGCAAAACTTGCCTGCCGCGCACTTGATGAGAAAAAAGGAAAAGATATTAAGGTAATAGATATCCATGAAGTATCTGTAATTGCCGATTATTTTGTAATTGCAAGTGCTTCCAACCAGAATCAGGTTCAGGCTATGGTTGACAATGTAGATGAAACACTTGGCAGAGCCGGATTTGAAGCAAAACAGATTGAGGGAACCAGAAACTCTAGCTGGGTTCTTATGGATTACGGCGATATGATCGTCCACGTATTTGACGAAGAGAATCGTCTTTTCTATGACCTCGAAAGAATCTGGAGAGATGGTAAGGTTCTTGACGTTAATGAATTTCTTGAGAAATAAGTAGAAAAAAATTTACAGTTATTCGGTGTAGAACTGCGTAGCGAGGCGGATGATTTTATCCGCCTGACTTTGTGAAATTTGCAAAATAAAATACAGAGGAAATCAGATATCATCATTAAGAGATACCTGATTTCCTCTGTTGTTTTTTTGAATTGATATAGTATAATTTGCAGTGTATGGGGACTTGCTTGATTCGATTATGAGCAAGTTGCGAAGCGGATTGCGAATATCTGCCTGACTATTCACGTATCAGTTATATTACTCATACAAACGGAATACACCAAATACTTTGCCAAGAATCTGAAGACCTTCATGTACAAGGATTGGCTCCATTGTATCATTTTCCGGCTGGAGACGATAGTATCCTTTTTCTTTATGGAAAGTCTTAACTGTAGCACCGTCATCGATCAGCGCAACAACAATATCTCCATCCTCTGCTGTGGACTGCTGTTTTACCAGAACCTGATCTCCGTCAAAAATTCCGGCGTTTATCATACTTTCCCCTTTTACTTTCAACAGAAAGCTCTGTGAATTAGGCATAAACTCTGCAGGGATAGGGAAATAGCCTTCAATATTCTCAACTGCCAGAAGTGGCTGTCCGGCTGCCACAGTTCCTATGATGGGAACATTCACAACCTCTCTGCGGACCAGATTAAAATTGTCATCAATAATCTCAATCGCACGTGGTTTCGTTGCATCTCTGCGGATATATCCATTTTTCTCCAGTGCTTCCAGATGTGAATGAACGGAAGAAGTAGATTTCAGGTTGACTGCCTCGCAGATTTCACGAACTGCCGGCGGAAATCCCCGGTTCAAAATCTCATTCTTTATGTAATCAAGAATCTCCTGCTGCTTTGGCGTGATTCTTCCATATGGCATAATTATACCCTCCTTTTAAAGTTATTTTTTGTTCGTACACTCTTCATAACCATTCAGCAGTCTGCTATTCTATGAGATACTGAACAGTTTCTGATTTTTTTTATCATATCATAATTCCTGACAAAAAGCAAACTTATATTCTGAAAATGTGTTCTTACTTATGTGCTCCCGTTACTGTTTACTCCATTCTCAGTAACGGGATTATTGGTTACAGTCAACACACCACTATCCCGCGAGGTGTTTTGGCATGAATATGCCAAAATCCCGAGACATACAAGCCAAAATTCCATTGCCGCAGGCAATCTGGAATGAATTTTGGCTACGTTACTGTGAACGGAGTGAACAGTAACGATTATTGTGAATTCTTTATAAATAAACTTGTTTTTAAATGTGCAAAGTGTTACAATATTTTGGAAAATGGTGTAACTATTCAGCAGTCACTGTGAAATCGCTGAACAGTTATAGAATGATTATGAACTGCACAAAAAGGAGACATCCCATTGTCTGATAATAAATCAAAAAAAATGCCGGGAATCCTGGCAAGGCTTCGCATGGTCGTGGGGCTGAATATCGGAACGATCATGTTTGGCATCTTATTCATATATATGGCATTCAGTGCCATATTATATTTTACAACTACTCATATTGAGTCCTATCAGGTTACATCAGGACCTTTATCCCGCAACGAAACATATACCGGTCTTGCCATACGTGAAGAAAGTTTATGCAAGGCAGATTCATCAGGCTATATTACTTATTATGCAAGGGAGGGCAGTAAGATCAATGCTTCCGGAGCGGTGTACGGACTTAGTGATACAAAAACAGCTTCTGCTCCGGCATCTCTTACTCCGGAAGAACTTTCAAAGGTACGGACTGATATGATGAGTTTTTCCAAAGGATTCAGTTCAAGTAAATTTAACAGCACCTACAGCTTTAAATATGAACTGAAGGGAAATATCCTTCAATATGCAGAGTCCGGCAATACCTCATCTGCTCCTCTTACTTCAGATGAGGACGGTGAAGGGAATGACAGTGGTGACAATGATAAAACAGCAGATATTTATCCCGGAAATCAAACTATCTGCCAGTCCCAATCTGATGGTATCGTTTTATATTCCATGGATAATTATGAAGGAAAAACAGTAGATACTGTAAAGGCAGAAGATTTCGATCAGAATTCTTACCATGAAACAGATTTGAAAACTTCCGACAAGGTAAAAGCAGGAGATGATATTTATACCATTATCACAGATGAACGCTGGAGCCTTCTGATTCCTTTGAGCGACAGACAGGTTGAAAAACTGAAAGACCGTTCTACAATACGTGTCAAATTTTTAAAAGACGATATGACACAAAACGGAGATTTTTCCATTATTACCATAGACGGTGACAAATATGGACAGATTGATTTCAATAAAGGTCTGATTCGTTATGCATCTGACCGTTTTTTGGACATTGAACTTGTAACCAACACAGTTGTAGGTCTGAAAATCCCTCTTACCTCTATTGTAACCAAGGATTTTTATGTGATTCCATCCAGAATGGCCACTACACAGGATAATCAGACAGGTTTTACCCTTTATGAGGGGAAAAATAAAACAACATTTAAAAATGTGAGCATTTACGCAAGCATTGATGATTCATCTGTCTCCAAACTGGCAGTGGACGAAGCAGAACAACCTCAGATTTATTATGTTGACAAGAGTTCATTTAAGGAAGGGGATGCCCTGATCAATACGGATACCGGTGAAAAATATGTGATCGGAGAGACAGATACCCTGGAGGGAGTATACTGTATTAATAAAGGCTATGCGGTTTTTCGCCGTATTGAAATACTTGATGAGAACGAAGAATATGCTATTGTATCTAAAAACACCACCTACGGTCTTTCCAGATATGATCACATTGTTCGAAACGCTGATAAAGTAAAGGAAGAAGACATTTTATACTAATTAAGGAGGCTTAATATGTTAGCTGATAAACTAAACCTTGTGAAAAAGAATATTGAAGAGGCCTGTGATACTGCAGGGCGTTCTCCCCAAGAGGTAACTCTTATTGCGGTCAGTAAGACTAAACCGGTGGAAATGCTGAAAGAAGCATATGATGCGGGTGCAAGAGTGTTTGGGGAGAATAAGGTTCAGGAGATCGTAGATAAATACGATCAGATGCCATCAGATGTACAGTGGCACATGATCGGACATTTACAGAGAAATAAAGTGAAATATATTATTGATAAAGTATCTATGATACACTCTGTAGATTCTGTCCGCCTGGCAGAGGCCATCGAAAAAGAGGCAGCAAAAAAAGATATCTGCATGCCGGTTCTGATCGAAGTAAATGTAGCAGGAGAGGAAAGTAAGTTTGGCCTTTCAGTCGAAGAGGTATTACCATTTCTGGAAGAAATTTCTTCTTATGAGCATCTTCAGGTAAAAGGACTTATGACAATTGCACCATTTGTAGCAAATCCTGAAGAAAACAGAGAAGTTTTTCAAAAATTAAAGAAATTAAGTGTTGACATTGCGGCCAAAAACATTAATAATGTTAATATGAGCGTCCTGAGTATGGGAATGACAAATGATTATCAGGTCGCAGTTGAGGAAGGGGCCACTATGGTGCGCGTGGGAACGGGTATCTTTGGCGAAAGAGATTACTCAATAAAAGAAGATTAAAATAAGATTGGAGATTAAAATGGGCGTTTTAGATAAATTTTTAGATGCCATCAAATTAAACGATGATTACGATGATGATGGATTCTTAGATGATGATCTGTTAGATGAGGAAGAAGATGATGACTTTCTCGATGACGATTTCGATGAGAAACCAAAGAAGAAATTTTTTGATAAATTCTCTAAGAAAAAAGAATCCGACGATAATGATGACTTCGATGATGTAGAAGAGAAAGCAGTAAAGACAGTTCCTAAACAGGCATCTGCTCCAAAACAGACCGCTTCAGCTCCGTCTAAGGTTACGGTCAAACAGGAACGCGCCGAACGCCAGACACGTCCTGCAGCATCTTCCAAGATTACTCCAATGAGAAGCAGCCGCAAATCAAATCAGGGCCCAAATATGGAAGTCTGTGTAATCAAACCTTCTTCTATGGAAGATACGCGTGAGATTGCTGACACTTTAGTAGATAATTCTACTGTTATTTTGAATCTGGAGGGAATTGATGTGGAACTGGCACAGAGGATCATCGATTTCACGTCCGGTGCATGCTATTCTTTAGGCGGCAGCCTTCAGAAAGTATCCAGCTATATCTTTGTACTTGGACCGTACAATGTAGATATTACCGGTGACCTTCAGAATATTCTGGGAGGCTCTGCTCCGTCTGTAAGAGCAGGATATTGATCCAGGATGGAAAAAGACGAATTTTTTCTTAAGAGAATCCGGGAATTGGCAAATCTCTCCTGGCAGAGAGATATCGTTACATTTTCGGATTTTCTTAATTTAAATGAACAGAATATAGTCAGTAGCCTGAAACATCAGTTTCCCCAGATTGTTATGGAGACGTCCGGAGGCTATGAGAATGCGGAGCGTCAGATGGTTGCATTTCATCCTGATGCTCTTGCTTTTACATGGGAATATCCCATCGACTGTCTGAGGATTGAACCAAAGGCTCTTAAATTCTCTGAAGAGCTTTCTCATCGTGATTATCTCGGTGCACTTCTCAATCTTGGAGTAGACAGAAGTGTGATCGGTGATATTGTTGTTCAGAAAAAAGCTGCCTGGTTTTTCTGCCAGAACAAAATGACGGAATTCTTTCTTGAAAATCTGTGCCGGGTCCGTCATACCAATATTCTGATTACAAAAGTGGAGGATTCTGATGAATTTCCACGCCCTGTCCTTGAATCTGTCAGCGGTACCTGCGCTTCGGTACGTCTGGATTCATTGATCTCGCTTGCTTTTAAGACATCCAGAAGCAGTATGGTATCTTATATTGAAGGCGGGCAGGTTTTTGTCAACGGAAAACTGATCACCAGCAACGGATATGAGCCGAAAGATGGTGACATTATATCTGTACGTGGGAAAGGACGGTTCATTTTTGACGGTGTTTCTCACCAGACAAAAAAAGGACGCTGCAGTGTGCGTATTATGCGCTATGTATAAATTTTGTAATAAAAGGAGAACAGGAAAATGGCAGAACAGAAATTACTTGTAAAACGGGAAGGAGATTTCCATTATCCTATTTATTTTAAAAATGACTTTCAGGATCTTGCCGGTGCGATCAGAGAAGAAGGACTTGAAAACCGGAAAATCTGTATTGTGACAGACAGTCATGTTGCACCTCTTTATCATGAGGCAGTTAAATCAGCTCTTCAGGAAATTTCCTCTGAAATATTCTCTTTTGTATTTGAAGCTGGTGAAAAGAACAAAAACCTGAATACAGTACAGGAATTATATAAAACTTTGATTGAGAATGAAATGGACAGAAAAGGTCTGCTGGTTGCGCTGGGTGGCGGTGTTGTAGGTGATCTGACTGGTTTCGGAGCTTCCACTTACCTGAGAGGGATTGATTTTATCCAGGTTCCTACTACGCTTCTGGCACAGGTTGACAGCAGCGTAGGAGGTAAAACAGGTGTTGACTTCCTTCAGTACAAAAACATGGTAGGAGCTTTCCATCAGCCCCGACTTGTATATATGAATATGAGTACCCTGCAGTCTCTTCCGAATCGGGAATTCACCTGTGGAATGGGTGAAATTCTTAAGACAGGATTGATCTGCGATGAAGAGTTCTTCCGTTTTGTATGTAAGAATCAGCCTGAGATCAGTAAATTGGATCTGAGTATGCTTTCCAGAATGATCCGCAGATGCTGCGAGATCAAGGCAGGTGTGGTAGAGCGTGATCCGAAGGAGCAGGGAGAACGTGCACTTTTAAATCTTGGTCACACAGTCGGACATGCAGTCGAAAAAATGAAAAACTTTCAGCTGCTTCATGGACAGTGTGTTGGAGTCGGTCTGATCGCTGCCGCTTATCTTTCCATGCAGAGAGGATTATTAACAGAAGAAGAATACGAAGAGATTAGAAAAGGGTGCCATTCTTATAATCTTCCTCTTTCTGTTGATTCACTGAATGCGGGGGATGTCCTGTCAGCAACAAAAAAAGACAAAAAAATGGAAGCCGGTCATATTAAATTTATCCTTATGGACGGGATCGGTAAAAGTTTTATAGACAAAACTGTCACAGATGAGGAACTGCTCCAGGCAATCCGGGAGATTCTGATATGACAGCTGTTTCCTCCGTATCTTCATGTATGCACTGGATTAGAGGCTGTATTATTATCCTTTTGCTGACAATCCTGGATCAGGGAAGTAAATCTCTTGTTCTGGCGCAACTGAAAGATCAGCCTGATATCTCTCTCATTCCAGGAGTTCTTCAATTACGGTATCTCGAAAATCGTGGAATGGCCTTTGGATTGTTTGAAGGTAAAATTCCGGTGTTTGTGATTTTGTGCCTTTTGTTTTTTGGTGTATTTATCTATGTATATGCCAGAATCCCGAAAAACAGATATTATCTGCCGCTGTCAGTAACTGCACTGGTAATGGTTTCCGGTGCTCTTGGAAATTTTATTGACAGAGTATGCAGAGGCTATGTTGTGGATTTTATCTATTTTTCACTGATTGATTTTCCGGTATTTAATATAGCTGATATGTATGTGGTATGCAGTGGCATATTACTTGTTATGCTGGTGTGTTTCAGATACAAAAATGATGAAGATTATGACTTCTTAAGAATAAAAAAGGATTAGTATTATGGAAATTCTTAATTATCAGGTTTCTGACGGTCAGTCCGGTATCCGGATTGACCGCTATCTTTCAGAAATGAACGAAGAACTGTCACGTTCTTATATTCAAAAGCTGCTTAAAGAGCAGAAAATAACCGTCAATGGTTCTGCTGTAAAAGCCAACTACAAAGTTCAGGAAGGAGATGAAATCTCCGTAGCAGTTCCTGACATAAAAGAGCCGGATATACTTCCGGAAGATATCCCTCTGGATATTCTTTATGAAGATGATGATGTACTTATTGTAAATAAACCAAAGGGGATGGTGGTTCATCCCAGTGCCGGACATACTTCCGGAACATTGGTAAATGCTATTATGTTTCACTGTAAGGACAATCTGTCGGGGATCAATGGTGTTCTGCGTCCTGGTATTGTCCACAGAATCGATAAGGATACCACAGGTGCACTTCTTGTATGCAAGAATGATAATGCACACCGCAATCTGGCAGAACAGTTAAAAGAGCATTCTATCAGGCGTAGATACCGGGCAATCGTGGCAGGAGTACTGAAAGAAGACGAAGGGACGATCGAAGGTCCCATCGGGCGCCATCCGATTGACCGCAAAAAGATGGCTGTCAACTATAAAAACGGCAAGGATGCTGTCACACATTATAAAGTTCTGGAACGTTTCAAAAATGCCACTTATGTGGAATGCCGTCTGGAAACAGGCAGAACGCATCAGATTCGTGTGCATATGACAAGTATCGGTCATCCACTTCTGGGTGATGAAGTGTACGGTTCCGGTAAGAATCCTTATCATCTGCAGGGACAGACGCTTCATGCAATGATTCTTGGCTTTGTTCATCCATCAACGGGCGAATATATGGAGTTTACAGCTCCTTTACCTGAATATTTCGTTAAATTATTAGAAAAATTACGAAAGTAGTTTGCATTTTTTGGGAAATATTGTATAATATGTCTATCGAATATGTAACAGAAGGGAGTGCAGACTATGAATAGTACGAGTTCAATTATTACAATTGGTCGTGAGTACGGCAGTGGAGGAAGACAGATAGGTCAGGAAGTTGCCAAATATTTTGGTATTAAATGTTATGATAAAGAACTTCTCGAACATGCAGCAAATGAAAGCGGTATCTGCAAAGAACTTTTTGAGAATCATGATGAAAGACCAACTAACAGCTTTTTATATTCTCTGGTTATGGATACCTACTCATTTGGTTATTCTTCTTCAGGATTTACAGATATGCCTATGAACCACAAAGTATTTCTTGCACAGTTTGACGCAATCAAGAAACTGGCCTCCGAAGGTCCATGCGTTATGGTCGGAAGATGTGCAGATTATGCGTTGTCAGAGTATAAAGACTGTTTCAGTGTATTTGTACATGCAGATACAGACTGGAGGATTAACCGTCTTTCACAGAAACATAATAAAACTGCAAAAGAAGCAAAAGACATGATCAATAAGACAGACAAGAGCCGTTCCAGTTACTATAATTACTACACCAATAAGAAATGGGGTGCTGCTTCAAGCTACAATCTCTGCGTAGACAGCAGCAAACTTGGAATTGATGGTGCAGCAAAAGCAATCATTCAGGCAATTGAGATTTTTGATTCCATAAAAAATAAATAGGATTATCTTTTTACAGATACTTTACCACATCCTTGGTAAAGTATCTGTTTTTTGGATGAATTTATAACAGTCTTTTCAATTCATTCCAGATTGCCTGCGGCAATGGAATTTTGGCTTGTATGCCTCGGGATAGTGGTGTATGAACAGTAACAAGACTGCTATAATTTTTTTTAATATATATTAAATTTTCATGACATTTGTCAAAATATATGCTATAATCATACCATGTTAAAAAGGAGGACATTATGAAATTTCGTTGGGACAACCGATATTTACACTGGGGTGTAACCGCTTTTCTGGTAATTGCCGCCAGTATGCTGTTTTATTATGGCATATTTCACATGAAAACCCTGATCGTGGGAATCAAAACTTTTCTGGGAATTATGGCGCCTATTATCTATGGTGTAATCCTTGCTTATATTCTCAGTCCGCTGATCAATCTCTTTGAGCAGAAGCTGATCTATCCGCAGCTGGAAAAGCATAATATTAAGTTACAGAAAAAAGGAAAACGGGCTATTCGATGGGGATGTGTCCTTTTTTCCATGTTCCTGTTCTGGATTATCATTTACGCATTACTGATGATGGTGCTTCCTCAGTTGATCCGAAGTATCATGAGTATTATTTACAGTTTTCCGTACTATATAAAAGTTATTGAAAAGTGGCTCAATTCATTTGTTGAGCATGGATGGAAACTGAATCCTGAAATGCTCGATATGATCAACCAGTACTCTGCAAAAGCACAGGAATATCTTACTACCGATATTCTTCCGCAGATGCAGGATATGCTCAAAAATGTTTCAGCAGGTATTTTTGATATCCTGATCTTTATGAAGAATTTTCTGATCGGTGCCATTGTAGCTTTGTATGTACTTGCAGACAAAGAGAAATTTGTTGCCAAAAGCAAAATGATGGTATATGCTATATTGCCTCATAAATGGGCAAATATGCTTATACGCGTTATGCGTTTTACAGACAAGACTTTTGGTGGTTTCATATACGGAAAACTTCTGGATTCTGCTATTATTGGAATTTTGTGTTATTTTGGAATGTTGCTTTTGGATTTGCCGTATCCAATTCTTATCAGTGTAATTATCGGTGTGACAAATGTCATTCCGTTTTTTGGTCCTTACATCGGAGCCATTCCATGTATTTTGCTTATTTTAGTAGTAGATCCCATAAAAGGTCTGTATTTTGCAATTTTTATCCTGCTTCTTCAGCAGTTTGATGGAAATATCCTTGGTCCGAAAATTCTCGGAGACTCTACCGGACTTTCCAGTTTTATGGTTATTGTTGCCATCATGATCGGGGGCGGTCTCTTTGGGGTTCCGGGAATGATCGCAGGAGTTCCTGTATTTGCCGTACTTTATGCTCTGATCTGGAGACTGATCAATCATTCTCTTAATGACAAAAAAATGCCGGCAGAAGAGGAGACATATATAAATATTGACTGTCTGGATGAACAGACAGGTGAAGTACTTCCTCTTTGCAAGGAAGAAAAACACAAGGTTTCACCGGAAGAACTGGAAGCGAGAAAAAATAATTTCTTTATGAAAATATGGAATCCGCTTTCCGGACTGGTCATAACCATATGGAAATATCTCCTGCGGATTTTAAACATAATATGGGGATACATCAAAAAAGCAGGGATTTTCCTGAAGAACAGATATGTTGAATTAAAGAATAAACGAGAGAAAAATAAGTAAACCTTCACAGTTACAAAAAAACACACACACAGGAGTTACTATGAAGAAAAAAAAGTTATATTTGACAGCTTTTCTTTTGGTTCTGGCACTGGCTCTGCAAGGTGGAATCTTTTCCGGTTTCTCTGTACCGGTTCAGGCTGCAGCAACTTCCAAAAAGCAGACAGGATTTGTGAAAAAAAACGGAAGCTGGTACTATTACGATAAGAACGGAAAAAAAGCTACCGGCTGGTACAAAAGTGCTGCAGGAAATCAGTACTATTTCGGCAAGACCGGTGCAGCCAAAGCCGGAATTCTGACCATCAGTGGAAAGAAGTACTGTTTTAATGAAAAAGGTAAAATGCTTACTACCTGGCAGACAGTAAATGGAAAAACGTATTTCTTTGATGAAAAAAAAGGATATATGCATACCGGATGGGTAACTACAGCTGCAGGGAATAAATACTATTTCTGGAATGACGGGGTGATACGATCCGGTTTCCATAAAGTAAATAATGTATATTACTGCTTTAATGAAAAAGGAAAAATGTATAAAAACTGTTTTCGCAAAAGCGGGAATTCCACCTATTATCTTCAGGCCAATGGCACTATGGCAAAAGGTCGTCTGAAAGTAAAGGGAAGCTGGTATTCCTTTAACAGAAATACCGGTCAGCTGGTCAGAAGCGGATGGTATAAAGAAACAGACGGTTCTTATTATTATGCAGCTTCAAATGGTAAACTTGTCAAAGGCTTCTATAAACCGGATTCCTATTATCGGTATTTCAGGAAATCAGATTGTAAACTGGTTACGGGATGGCAGACGATCAACGGACACAAGTATTATTTTAAGAAAACTAATGGAATCCGTTACGATGATATTATCCTGAAATCGTCATCTGGGAAAAGATATTATTTTGAGTCTGACGGAAAACTTGCCAGCAGTAAGTGGATCACGAAAAAAAGTGCTCATTATTATGCGAAATCAGATGGGGTGCTGGCCTCTGGATGGCTGACAGTAGACGGAAAGAAATATTATATGAACCCTTCTACATGTGAACGTGAAAGTGGGTGGGTTACTGTAGATGGAGAGAAGTATTACCTGAGTTCCTCCACAGGTGCTCTGGTTACAAATCAGTGGATTGATGATAATCATTATGTTGGAGAAGATGGTTCTCTTATTCCTGACTATCAGAACGGAGTTTCTTTTCGGTGGCCTTTAAGCTCCGGTTATTCCTATATCAGCAGTTATTTTGGAAACAGGGAATCTCCGGGAGGAATCGGTTCTACCAATCATAAAGGAATTGACATTCCTGCTCCTACAGGAACACCGATTTATGCGGCAGCATCAGGAACCATTGTTGCCATGCTTTCACCGGCATCGTCAGGCGGTGCCGGATATTATACCAAGATCAATCATGATGGAAAGGGACTTATCACAGAATATATGCACCAGTCTAAATTTAACCCAAATCTGAGTGTAGGAGATAAGGTCAAAAAAGGTGATATCATCGGATATGTAGGAAGCACTGGGAACAGCACCGGTCCTCATCTTCATTTTGGGGTTATGGTTAATGGGGTAAATCAGAATCCTCTGAATTATGTGAAGAGACCGTCATAATTAACCGGTTTCAGCTAGAGCGTGTCTGAAAAATCATTCCCGCAATCTGCACGCCTTAGTACATCGTTTCGCAGACAAGCGAGTGGTATAGTTATTTTCATTTTATAAATATATAAAAAAGGATATATGGTATATGAAGGAAGAATCAGAAAAAACATACACTTATTACAGAAAAGCGCAATATCATGAAACAGACCAGATGGGCATTATCCATCACTCTAATTATGTAAAATGGATGGAAGAGGCCAGGATTGGATATATGAGCCGGATGGGTTTCAGCTATAAGAAAGTAGAAGAGTTGGGAGTGATCTCCCCTGTTGTGGAAATTTCAGTTGCATATAGAAAGCAGGTTTTCTTCGATGATGAAATCCGGATTCGCGTTGGCATTAAGCAGTATAATGGAATTTCTCTGGAATTTAATTATGAATTTTTTAATGCGAGCAGAAATGAAATCTGCACAACCGCTTATTCCAGACATTGTTTTCTAAAAGATGGGAAACTGATCGCTCTCAAAAAAGAGCTTCCGGAATTGAATCGCATTATTACAGATTGTCTGTAAAACTAATGACTTTGGAAAATCACGCATAGTAGTGATCAAATCCCGGTTGGGACAGCCTATAGCGGCTTTTTCGGGAGATGACGTGTACTGGGAAGTTCCGGAAGACCTTCCAAAAATGACGAAACTTATGGTTGACGGAAAAGCCTTGTATATACATCGGGCAAACTACCAGATTATTGACAAAAAATTGCTGTAGAAAAAATTTAAATTGAACGCTAAGTAATTCAATCAATGTTTTTGACATGAAGGCAGAAAAAAGTTATTATTTGATAAATACAAACAATTAGCACGCAAAAATAAATCCGGAAACAATAAATGGATGTACTGGTTGGCAACAATAAGATAACATAAAAACATACGAAAGTAGTATGTTTTTATGTTATCTACATCTATACGACAAACGCGAGTTTTTCATATAGATGTAGGCTGCAGCTGTCTTTGCGCTGTAATCGTTTATTGACAAAGGCATTTTCTCTGCAATTATTAATCATTATCAACTTTGATGATTTATATGTCTTAAATATTCTCAACAATATTCTTAACATTAAGAAGTTATAAAATAATTTTTTTAAGGAGATTTTTTATGGATAAATATATTGATTATTATAATGATAGCAAGAAAGTCACTTACCACGAACAGACCGATATTTCAAATATTTTGAAGCTTCGAGCTGTTTTGAAAACACTGCCTGATTTCTGCAAGGATTATTTTCGTGCTATGGATCCGCTTACTACTACCAAAACACGAATTTCCTATGCGTATGATATCCGAATCTTTTTTCAGTTTCTCCTGGATGAAAATCCTGCCTTTAAGGACTATTCCATGAAAGATTTTACCGTTGATGTTCTGGATCAGCTTAAAGCTATAGATATCGAGGAATATCAGGAATATCTTAAAGTATATAAAAATGGTGATAAAACAGAAACCAATGGTGAACGTGGCCTGAAAAGAAAAATTTCTGCATTGAGAAGTTTTTATGCATATTATTATAAACATGAATTTATCCAGACGAACCCAACTGTTCTTGTAGATGTTCCGAAAACTCATGAAAAAAATATTATACGTCTTGATGCTGATGAAGTTGCCATGTTATTGGAGCATATAGAGCACTGCGGTGATGAGCTTACCGGACAGAAACGTGTTTATTATGAAAAAACCAAGGAGCGTGATCTTGCCATCGTTACTCTCCTGCTTGGTACCGGGATTCGTGTATCTGAATGTGTAGGACTTGATGTTGAAGATGTTGATTTTAAAAATAATGGGATTAAAGTCACCCGAAAAGGTGGAAATGAAATGGTTGTATATTTTGGACATGAGGTAGAAAAAGCTTTGAAAAAGTACTTGGAAGTTCGTAAGAATATCGTTCCTGTAGCAGGGCATGAACACGCTCTCTTCTACTCTACCCAGCGAAAAAGGATTGGCATCCAGGCTGTTGAAAATCTGGTAAAAAAATACGCAGGTGCCATTACGACCACAAAAAAAATCACACCACACAAGCTTCGCAGTACTTACGGTACTACTTTGTATCAGGAAACAGGCGATATTTACCTTGTAGCCGATGTATTAGGTCACAGAGATGTAAACACCACAAAGAAACATTATGCAGCTATGGATGATGCAAGACGTCGTAAGGCGGCCACAGCGGTGCATTTACGTGAAGATTAAAAACATAAAAAGATAAAGTATGAAAAATGACAGATATGTCTTATGTCTGGAGTTTTGTATAGACTTTAAATAACAGACATAAGACATATCTGTCACATACTTGATTCTCGTTTGGGTTATGATATGTTTTCCAGAATTCTATTTACTAACTGTTAAAGCTATTTTTATTTATCAAAATCAGTTTCAAATACGCCTTCCGGAGTACGTATTGTCAGTAACCCAAGATTGAATTCATCATCCATTACAGTAATATGATATTCAAAAATAACATCATCTTCAACCTTGGAAAGTAAAACGTAAGAGCCATTTTCTTTTCCTTCAATTTGGTCGCAGATATCTCCGTAAACCATTTCACCGGAAATTGCTCTTGAATATCCTGCATCTTTAATTTTTTGCTCAATTATTCTGTATAATTCTTCCATATATCTCTCATCTCCTAATATTTATTGTTTTTCCATGATAACAGGTATGCTTACAAAATGCAATAAAAAGGATATCTGCTGAAAATATCTTAACAGGTATCCTTTTTATTTATGTTATGTAGTTTTTAGTATTAATAATAAAAGATGGTTATAAAGCTACACTGATCTTACCATGGAGCGCTTCAGGAATCTCTTCTTTGTCTAAAGATACGCTAATTACAAAAGTAACATTAAATTGTTTACCAATCTCATCTAACTGTCCCAGAGTACCTGTAATGTCTTTATCTTCCAATTTTGCTACCTTAAGGAAACTGTCAAGATAAATCTGCTCAAGATCGTGATCCTGAGAAAGGATACCACAGATAAATCCTACAAATTCATCTGCATTCTTAATAGGGAATCCGGATACATCAATAAGACGTACTTTATTGTTGAGTTCATACATATGTTTTGTGCTCTTGTCTAAGTAGACAATACTTCCATTTGCCTCTTTTACCGCACCATTTACCTTATCTAACAGTACTTTTGTTTTGCCCTTGCCTTTCTTTCCTACAATCAGTTCAACCATGCTGTTTTCCTCCTTAGACACATATAATATTAATTTAGACTAAAAACTTTAATTAATATGTTTTATATTATAGTGCATATTATTCAAAAACACAAGTGGTATTTATATTTTTTTGTGAAATTTTGTTGAAAATATAAAAATTATATGTTTTTACTGGATTTTTGGAGATAATTATCACTATGGAATACTTCTGTTTGATTTCAGAACTCTTTGTATTTTCTTATATCTTCTTATATCTTGGTATGTGTTTGGTGTAAAATTGGTGTAATAAAGCTCTTTTTGACCGTTTCAGAATCAAATTGGTGTAAGCTTATTGTTACAGAACTGTTAATTTTGATGTAAGCTAGCTATTTTTTATCTAAAAATGGTGTAAGATTATTACATTACGAAATACGTCTATTATTTAGCTTCTGAATTTCGTTTGTCAAGCGTTCATCTGTAACATGATTATACAATTCCATCGTCATTTTCATAGAAGCATGACCCATGATATCCTGCAATGTTCTTGGATCAACTCCGGCTTCTGCCATACGAGAGCATGATGTATGTCTCAGGAGATGTGGATGTATATGTGGTAATGGCTCTATTGTTCCACCAAACTTTTTGATATCAGAATTATAATCATCTACAATACGATTCAGAATACGTCCAATAGTTTGTGTGATAAATGGTTTATTTTGCCTGTTAGAAAATACAAAATCCTTATATCCATCTATTTCGATCTCTGTTTTCTTATCCATCTCAATCTGATTTTTCATCTGTTCCATAAGAGCATCCCTTGCGGCATTTGATAATGGAACATTACGAACACCAGATTTAGATTTAGGAGTAAGTATTTGATATTGACAAGCATCTTTTCCTACATTGTTGTATTGTAACTGGTGAGTGATATTTACAAAGCCATGTTCTAAATCTACATCATCCCATGTCAAACCACAAACCTCTCCAACTCTCAGAGCAGTTTCAAGTATAAATACAAACAATGGATAATAATATGCATACTTGCTATTTTTAATGTATGTAAGAAAATTATCCTGCTGCACCATTGTTGATATACTGAACATCAAACTGTGTCAGATGTTCAATGATTAAACAGTTTTTATACCACACCTTAATATTAAGAACATTCGGCACCATTGTTGACACTCTAAGATCAACTTCATCTATGAGTTGGCTCTTACACTCTTCTACTTGTTCACTTAAAGGCTTAATTCCAGAATGTGCCAATGACTTATAATATTCGTTAGCTTCATCATAGGTTGAAAATATATCGCACAAATTATATGGTGGATAACTTATAGCAAAATCGCAGCATTGATCTTCAACCCAAACGATATATTTGCCTTTATATTTTGTCATTACAACATAAGCAGGTATATGATTCTCATTGTACGATGACTCTTCCTCAAAGAATCCATAAACATCACTTTTAATTTCTTCGGTATCTTCCAAATCATCAATATAATCAATGAACTCTGTAATTTTATCTTCCGTATCTAATCCAATTGTCCGAAATTTTTCATTCATATGAATTGATTCTCCTTTTATCTATCCGCATTGAAATCAACAAAAAATATCTGTCTCTCACATTCATCCTTATATTTCGGATATGTATTAGCAATTTTTTCAAGTACCGCAATTTTAACTTCTGGATAAGCTTCTACTGATCCTACTTTTCCATCAATACTGCCAAGAAAATTATCATAACTTACCAAATTATGTCTGATATAGTTTACAATCCAACGATTGATAGTTTCTTCATTGGCTGTATAAGCATTTTTCATATATGGCTCATCAATCCAATCACCATTTAAAGAACATGGATGACATTGATACCACTCTTGTTTTGCTTTTAGTGCCTTAGTCTTTAATTCTTCATCCGATAAAACTTTTATAGTAATTGAATCTATAAACAACTGAACACTATGATTCATATTGCTATACTTAGTTTCGACTGCTTTACTTGCTGATTTCTTACGCTTATTAGCTTTCTCCATAGCATCTTGAAATTCTGATGTTGTCATTACCTGATTAACGGTATCTTCATCCCACAATCTCATAGGAGCAGCCTTTCTATAATGAGGATTCGCTTTCAATACTGGATCTGGAAGAAATTTACTGATTAAACTTTTCGTCCATCCATACTCTTCAATAATTCTTGACTGAGTAATCATTTTATTATCATTCATAATACATAGCTCTCCTTTCTCTCAGTGGACAGATGCAACTCCATCCACTGATATTGATATATATTTCTCTGTGTGTCTTAAAGTTCCACTACATATTTACGTGATGGAATCTCAATCTCTTTATCAAGTTTAATTGACTGATTCACAATCATTCTGAGGACTTTGCAAACATACTCTTCGTCACCTCTGATTTCAGAAGGCTTTATCAGTATCAGATATGGATCAAGTTCATTGGCATGTTTTACAAGAAAATCAGCATATTCTTGTGAAGTAATCGATAAAATGCTACATAAATTAGTAGAAGATTCTGGACTAATGATGGCTATATTATCAGCGTCATTATACGATTTACCCAATTATAATAGGCGCAAATTTTTTAAAGAATTCTCATTATTGCTAGAAAAATATAGCAATTCTTCTGATTATTAAATCTTAATTTTGAAAAGCCCCCAGGATTAACTCCCGAGGACTTTCATACTGCTCATATTAAATTGTGATCACATTATTCAAGCAATCAGATTATTAATGGATTCTAACTCATATACAGTAAATGGATCAATGTCAATACAACTGGATTCATCTCTGTTGCCAGAAAGATCCCATGCAAGAGTACCATTCATAACGGTACAAGCTTCCTTAAATGCATCAATATCTCTTAATGGCTTAAATATTTCTGCTTTCAAATCTTCTGTAGCATCATAGTCTACAATCTTACCGTCATCAAAGAATACCTGTACATGAAAATTATCCAATGGTATCACCTGTACTACTGTTGGAAAATATTCGTTCATATTGTTATAGTCCTATTATTTTAATCAAAACAAATCACTATGACTTCCAGTTCTTGTCAAATATAGGAATAGTTCATCTTCATAGACTTCATAAATCAACAACCAATCAGGAGCAATATGACATTCTCTGCAATTACTATAATTTCCTGAAAGATTATGATCTCGATTCTTCGGCGGTAATATTTCACCATTTGCCAATTTTTTGATGATATCAGTCATTAATCTCATATCGTATCCACGTTTCTGAATACGTTTTAAGTCTTTTTGAAACTTACTGGTCGGCTTAACCGTATATTTCATGCTAATAATTCCTCCATCATCTTGTCCACATCTGTATATGCTTTTCCAAGAGAAGGATTCTGTTTCATCTGCTGCACTTCATTAATTGCTGATATTGTTTCACTGTTTGGTATTTCTTTGGTAATCTCAAACGGTATTCCCTGTTCTCTGATTGCCTGTTTTACAAAAATTGTGAATGCAGTTGTCAGATTCATACCTAAATCATTGAAAAGATCTTCTGCTTGTTTCTTTAAATTATCATCCATTCTAATTGATACATTTGCCATAAATCCACCTGCTTTCTAATCTATTTATATTATCATTATATAGCTTATGCAATGCATTGTCAATACTATGCATTATTTCAAGAATTATATCTTTTCCATCCTTATATAAATATCTGCATCGGCAGCAGACATCTTATACTCGTTTCTACACAATATATTAATGAACTAACCATCAAATTTCAACGATAATGCTTTAAGGGTAAAGTTGTTAGGGTAGATGGTTTTCGTTGGAAATTTAAGGTTATATATAAGGATTTTCAGCATAGAATTGATTCTGTGAGGGATGGTTATGGTTATACGGATGACTGTATTAGTTCCCTTCCGTTATTATAAGCAGGATAACGGAAGTCTTATGAAAAAGCCCTCCGTCCTGTCTATAGAAGTAAACTAAATATTACTTCCGTTCCTGTTTCTAAACAACTGACTTCGGTTTTTAAACAACGAATTTATCGCATTTTTCCGTTGTCTGATGCGTTTCTAAACCGACAGAAATTTGAACCTACCCTTAAAATCCCATCACATCAGGTTCTTCCCATTGTTCCGCTGTGACTCCCAACGATTCCAGAAGCTTATCAATCGGTGCTTCATCTTCATTTCTGTATTATTTAATTCCATTACTTCTCTAATCCTTTCTCAGCCATATTATTTTCATCAATTGTCCTGTCAGCCATTGGACACCACTCTGGACTTGTCTCAGGTAAATTATCCTCGCCCAGTTTACCCATCAAATTTACTCTATTTCTATTATCACAATAATACATTTTCTTATTGACAGCATAGCATTTTACATATTCACAATCTTTACATCTCATTACTCTTCTTCTCCTTCTTCGTATTCGTCATCTTTATTATTTGCTTCTTCTTTGAGATAATCTCCATACGCTTCGCAAGCACGATTTAACACAGTACCAGATTTAAACTTTGCCTTATATCTTTCTGGAATCTCATACACATTTTTGCCTGTTCTTTCCATTCCAGAACATGTTTTTTTTCTTTATAAAATTTAGGTTCTACAGTGAAAAATCCTAATAATACCAGTTTATCTCCCTTAGCCAAAATATCCTCTATAGTGTGAAGCATATAACGGATTGTCCAGTATGTATTCCAGTAGTCTCCACCTATCCTATTTTTTGGTATTCTCTCATATTCTTTGAATCTATTAGCTTCTCTCATTTTATCATGTACCATTTTGGTAAATTCTGCTTCATATATTGTTTTGTTCATCGTCTTTTCCTCCTTGCTTTTGTTCTATGAAATCACCATTTCTTTGATAATATTTTTAAGCACTAAAATAAGCCCACGTACCTATTGTTATAAAAGTACATGGACTTATTCAGATGTTTAAATGTTCTTGTATTGTTATAGATGTAATGCTATATTCTGTGGTGTAAATTTGGTGTATTTATACCTGTTTAACACCTGTTTTCCCTTGATTTTACGGGATAAAATCGTAAATGTGATATTATATGCATATTATTCAAAAACACAAGTGGTATTTATATTTTTTTGTGAAATTTTGTTGAAAATATGTTACTGTTCACACACCACTGTCCCGCGAGGTGTTTTGGCATATTCATGCCAAAATCCCGAGATATTTATTTTTTTCAATGGGTAAAAAAGCTATACAATTCCAGGTATTCCTTTTCTGTTTCCTCGAAAGCCCGTACCGTATAATCTATTGTAATATGAATTTCCGGTGCTTCCCTTTCCTGGGGTTCATTTAGCAGGTATGTAAGGTCAAACCAGAGCATAGCATCATCGATTTCTTTTAATAATTGTTCTTCTTTTGCGTTTAATGGGCTCCCAAGATATTTCTGATAGATCAGATCCAGCAGATTTTTCTCCTGCTCTTTATATCCTGAGAGGGTTTTCTTGAATGGTCTTGGCACATCAGATAAATAACATTCGCTGGCATCGTGCAGAAGGCAGGCAAATGCCACACGCCTGGAATATCCTCGCGCAAGGGCTTCTCTGGCACAGTTGATGCAATGCTGACCTACTGAAAAAAAAGTTTTTACCTGTCCGTTTCCGCGGCAGATCAAAGATAAGGCATGTGCAATATCTTCGATACAGATCATATCCGGATCCGGATGTAATGGATCTATATGTCTGCCTGTGTATGTTGTAATACAATTGTTATTCATGATCTTTCACCTCGTTCTTTTATGTAACCGGAATTCTTGTAACAGCAAAGTGGATGGTCTTGTACGACCCCTGTCGGAAGACTTTATTATGTTATAGGTGTTATAAAAACATTGCGGAGAATTTTCTATAACATAAAACGGATACAATTAATGATAACTGTATCCGTTTTATATTGACTAACTGTTGATATTCTGAAGCAGTGAATTCATCTCCTGATACAGAAGTTCTTTCGTAGCAGCTCCCATTACAATTGAAACAAAAGTTTTTCCGTATGCATTCTGTGTAAGGATTGCAAGACAATTGCCGGCTACTTCTGTTGTTCCGGTTTTACCACCGAGAATTGTAACATCTTTTGGGGCTGTTGCCTCTCCGGTAAGATAATGGTCTGTTGCGGTAAGCGTGGTGCTTTTTTCAGTTCCGTCTGAGCCTGTATAGGTTACTGTATAAGACGGCAACTCTGTAATTTCTGTAAATTCAGGGTAGGTGAATGCTTCATTCAGCATCAGATAAATATCATATGGTGTTGTATAGTGATTTTCATCCTGCAGTCCATGTGGATTGGAAAAATGTGTTCCTGTACATCCAAGCTTTGCGGCATAATCATTCATCATCTGTACGAAGTTCTCTGTACTGCCTCCAACATATTCCGCAATGGCAGAAGCTGCATCATTGCCGGAATATACAAGCAGACAGTGGAGAAGCTGATCAAGGGTAACCTGATCGCCGGCCACAAATCCGCAGACCTGTGATCCATCCTCCAGTGTAACATTATCCTGAGTGATCGTGACAGTGTCATTCAGTTTTCCACTTTGTAATGCAAGCATTGCTGTCATGATCTTGGTAATACTTGCAGGATACACCTTATCATAAATGCCGTTTGCATACAGTACTTTATGATTGCTCAGACTGAACAGTAGCCCTTTCTGTCCATCTTCCAGCTGGGCATTCTTAATACGATCAACATTTCCTTTGGGGGAAACGCATAATTTCTGGGCGAAAGATTCTGTTCTCATATTTTCCTTAGCTGCAAGGGCATTTGTGAAAACTTCAGAAGAATCAAAAGCCTGTTCAGGAGTACCAAAATAATTTCCGCTTAATATATTCCATCCGTAAAAAATACCGCCGGCAGATGCAAGAATCACAAATACACCAACCAGAATCCTGAATATATGTTTTAATCTCTGACGCTTTTTATGATATTTTGTACGTAGCAAAGCCTGATGCTCCTCTGTTTGTCTGGATGGCATCTGCGATTTCGGCAGTTTGACTGTCTGAAGCGGTCTGGAAGGTTTGTGTCTGTGCGGAGCTGTAGATTTGTATGGAACAGCAGATTTCTTTTCCGGTATTTTACCGGAAGATTTCTTTTTTGTTCTCATAAGTAATCCTCTCTTCTGTCAATTTCTTTTTGAATAATTTCTTTATTGTATGTGCTGCTCTGAAGTCCTACATTGAGTACAAGCCCCATACCAATATACAGACTTACCAGCGAAGTCAGTCCATAGCTTACAAAAGGAAGGGGAGTTCCCGTATTAGGCGCAAGACCTGTTGCAACACAGATATTAATGAAGCTCTGTAGTGCGATCAGGCCGCCGATTCCACAGCAAAGAACCTTTCCTGACAAATCTTTTGCCCGAAGACTCATCCGGATACATTCAAAGGCAATTGCCAAAAGTAGCAATACAATTATCACGCATCCAATAAATCCGTACTCTTCACCTGCAACAGCAAAAATAAAGTCTGTCTGATTCTCTGCCACGAAGTTTCCCTGATTTACAGAAGTTGTACTGTCATCACCGCTTAATTTCTTACCAACCAGTTCCCCTGAAGCAATTGCAGTTTTAGAGTTATTCTGCTGTTCAATATCATCCGAGTATTCTTCGTTTTCCGGATACAAAAAAGACATGATACGGCTTCTCTGGTAATCCTTAAGCAGTTTCTGATCCGGCTGGACAACAATTGATAAAAAAATAATGGTCAATGGAACAGCAATAAGCAGTGCTCCTCCGATGATCTTATAGCTTAAACCTGCAACATAGATCATAATACAGAAAATTATTACAACAGTAATTGTATTTTTCAGGTCCGGCTGTTCCAGGATCAGGAACAGAGGTACTGCCAGTAATACGCCGGATAATGCCAGCGTTTTAAGTGTATTCAGTGTCTCCTCATGATCCATAAAAAATTTTGCAAAGAATACGATCAGGATAATCTTTGATAATTCTGTCGGCTGAAATCGGAAAGATCCGATACCGATCCATCTGGCAGCACCGTTAGCACTGTCACCCGCAATACGCACAACGATCAGCATGATAATATTAAATCCATACATGATCCACTGAAAGTTCATGATCCATGAGTAATCCAGCAAAGAAAGGATCAGCATGACAATAAGTCCAAGTATTACTCCGGCAAACTGCTTTGCTCGCAGGTCCGATGCTGCTGTGCCTACCAGTGTAACTCCTATCAGGCTGATCGCCAGCAGGAAAATGATCAGTCTGAAATTGTAAAATCTTAATTTATATTGCTTTAACATAATTTATCTGTCCTTTTTAGTAACTGTGAAGATACCAAACGGTTATCCTTTTTGTTTAAAACAGGAATA
Source organism: Blautia sp. DFI.6.71 (assembly GCF_020593585.1). Classification (NCBI taxonomy): domain Bacteria; kingdom Bacillati; phylum Bacillota; class Clostridia; order Lachnospirales; family Lachnospiraceae; genus Blautia; species Blautia sp. DFI.6.71. The sequence goes on along the minus strand of NZ_JAJDMJ010000002.1, from coordinate 84,118 downwards.
TACGCATGGAGTACTGCAGGTTCCTGCGTAATCTGGATTTTTACCTGTTCTTCATCAATAGTAAGGTATTTTTTTACGGTATGTATCATATCATTCCGCAACATTTTCATCATCTGTGGAGAGCAGTCGATACGTTCCGAGATCAGCAGAAGCTTCATGCGGTCTCTTGCATATCCGGCTGAACGCTTCTTTTCTTTAAAAAAAGCTTTCACACAGATTCCCCCTTATAAATACAGGCTACTTTTTGAAAAAACTACCTATTTTTCTTAATAACCCCTGCTTCCTGTTAATGTCTGCAAACGGAATCTCTTCACCTAAAAGGCGTTTACAGATATTCATGTATTCTTCTTCTGCCTGAGAAGATTTCCCGGAAAGAGGCTCCCCCTGATTTGTGGCAATCACAATCTGTTCATCATCCAGAATTGTTCCGATCAGATCAACAGCAAGGATATCCGTTACATCATCTACGGACATCATATCACCTCTTGCAATCATATCCGGCCGCAGGCGATTGATGATCAGGCTGATATCTCTGATCTCGTTGGCTTCCAGGAGTCCGATGATCCGATCTGCATCACGTATCGCAGAAACCTCCGGCGTGGTAACTACCAGGGCTTTATCAGCACCTGCGATCGCATTTTTAAATCCCTGTTCAATTCCTGCCGGACAGTCCAGAAGAATATAATCAAACTGTTCTCTCAGATCGTCGGTCAGTTTTATCATCTGTTCCGGAGACACAGCGGATTTGTCTTTTGTCTGCGCAGATGGCAGAAGACATAATTCCGGATGTCTTTTATCCTTGATCAGAGCCTGTCGCAGACGGCAGCTTCCGTTAATGACATCCACCAGATTATAGACAATCCTGTTCTCCAGGCCCAGAACAACATCCAGATTCCGCAGACCGATATCTGTATCAACCACAACAACTTTTTTGCCCAGCATAGCCAGACCTGTTCCGATATTGGCGACAGTTGTGGTTTTTCCTACTCCGCCTTTGCCGGAAGTAATCACAATGACTTCACTCATAGTTACAATTTCCTCCCTGAAAAAATTTCCATTCTTCTGGTATTCTCCTGTATGGTAGTTTCAGTCATTCGAAATGTCACTGGTATCACTTGCCGCAACACCGGTAAGAATAGACTTTTCATCAGTTAATTCAAAGATATATTTAAAAATATCATCAGCTGCAAGACACGCATTACCGGAAGCATATCCATTCTCAATACGCACTGCAATCGCATATTCAGGATCTGAAGCCGGGGCATATCCCACAAACATACCATGGTTTGGATGATAAACATTTAGCTCGGCTGTACCGGTTTTACCTGCCACATCCACGCCAAGTCCGTCAAACTGTCTGTGAGTCTGTACTACCCGGTACATTCCGTCGTGAATATCATCCCACACATTCTGTGATACATCAACTGTATTAATGATATCCGGCTCATATTTTTTTAAAGTATTACCCTTGGAATCTGTCTGTCTGTCAAGTAAAGTCAGATCATAAACATTTCCACTGGTAGCGATCGCTGTTGCATAACGTGCCAGCTGACTGGTGGTATAAGCATTGGTACCCTGTCCGATATAAGACGGGACTGCGTAGGAATCTGACACATGAGGTGCGGATTCTGTGATCTCGATACCTGTTTTCTTATCCAGACCAATCTCTGAAGCATATTTTTGCAGTACACTCAGGCTTCGGTTTTCTGAAAAGTTTCCGTCTGCATCCAGACCAAGTTTAAAACCAACCATGTTGAAATAAGAGTTACAGGACTGCTCAATCGCCTCCCTGATCTCGATCTCTCCATGTCCCTGTTTGTTCCAGCAGTTGATCGGAGGTGTTACAAGATCAAAGGAGCCGGTACAGTTAATGTATGTTCCGTCATCGATCACTCCTTCAGACATTCCGGCAATTGTAGACAGAATCTTAAATGTAGAACCCGGTGCTGCTGTCTGCTGGGTTGCTTTATTGAAAAACGGACTGGATTTATCTGTAGATAATTTCGCATAATAATCCGTATCCATGTTATTTACCAGACGGTTATTGTCATATCCCGGGTAGGATACGCATGCAAGAACATCCCCTGTTTTGACATCTGTGATTACTGCAGAAGCAGAACATGGCTCCAGCGCAAGCTGCGCAGGTTCTATTTCGAGAGTATAAATTTTATTGATCATAAAGTCATAAGCTGTCATGGAGCCGGAGGCCAGTGCCTCGTAACTGCCATCATCTTTTGATAAAACTCCCTGTTCATACAGCACCAGACAGATCTCGCTTCCGGAAATGGTGTCCTCCTGAAGCATATACTTATACAGAAGTTTTGAGAAATTGGTGTCTGTTTTAAGATAATCGATCAGATAATCTGTAAGAGCCTGATATACTTCATCGGAATCCAGATAATCTCCTTCTGTAGAAAATTTGGAAATATCGATCCAGTTCTGACTTGCCGCATATGTCAGATAATCTTTCAGACTGATATCTTTATCGGTTGTCCATTTCTGATAAGTACTGTCAGAGGTATCAATGGCATTCTTTGAGATAACCCCCAGCGTATCTCTGAGAAGATCATCACAGATATAAGTAAGGTATTCCTGGATCTGATCATCTTCATCTTTTACGGCCGGTGGATTCTCAGCTGTCAGCCTGTTAGTTATTGTATCAAAAACCTGTTGCTGTTTCTGTTGAAATTTGGCATATAATTTTTTTTCTGTATCGGAAGCGTTGGCATCACTGAATTTATTGATATCGATGACACTGTTGGCAATCAGGGCATTATATACATCATAGATCGGTATTTTAATCTGTGCAGCATCATTTACACTGAAATCATAGGTTTTGGATGCTTCAATCTTGGATAAAAGGATTCCGGCGACTCTCTGTTTCAGGATCTGGTAGATAGCGGACTGCCAGCTGCTGTCTATGGTAAGATAGGTGTCATTACCTGCGACAGGTTCTACTCTCGTGCTGTCGTCAATCTTAAGTACTTTGCCAAGGTTATCGACAGTGACAGTTTCTTCACCGTCTGTTCCTTGAAGAGATGTTTCCATATATTTCTCAATTCCCGATTTACCGATGATTGCATCATTTGAATAATCAGGATTCTTCTGTCTCAGTTCTTCAAGCTCTTCTGAAGAAGCCTGTCCCGTATAACCAAGAATTGGTCCCATGCTTGCATCATCAATGTATTTGCGGACAGAATCCTCTACAATGTCAATTCCCTGAAGCTCCGGCTGATTTTCCCTGATTGCAGCTACAGATTTTTCGCTTATATTTGAAGCAATCGTAACGGCCATGTACTTCTTGAAACTGTTAGTGCTCAGTGCATAGCGGATTTTGGAAAGCTCAAGTATATCCTGCTTTGACAGGCTCTCCGGAAGTCCATGGGATGTCAGTTCTTCTTTGGTATAAGCATTATCGCCGTAAAGAACAATGGAAAATCCCTCTTTTCCGCTCATAAACTCGATCATCTGATCTGCAGTGGCGTTTTTCTGTTTTTTTGTCAGGTTATCAATCAACGGTTCTCCGTAAATATCCGCACGAAAACGGTTCAGAGTAAATCCCTCATCAACATCAAAAGCATAATTCCCGCTCTCATCCAAAACAATATGGAAGCCGGTACTGATGGAATCCCCGTTGGACTCAAGGATTTTCAGGACTTTATAGGCAATCCCGTTCAGTGTAAGATTCTTTTCTCTGGTAGAATCATAAGTTCCATTATCCTCAAAGGTAACAGAATAAGCCAGCACATTTGTTGCCAGCTCCTCACCATTTCTGTCATAGATATTGCCACGCGTACTTTTGATCACACGTTTTTTGGTTGTTCTTGATTCAAATTTGCTGATATAAGCCTCTCCCTGGATGATCTGCAGTTCAAAAAGCTGACGGACCAGAGAGGCTGACATAAATACAAAAACCAGTACCAGTACTGTGGTACGTTTTATTCGTATCTTTTTAAAAAATCTTTTTATTTTAGTACCCAAATAGACTCACTTTCCTTCATTGATGGATTATTCATGAAATGATAATTAATATAATGAAATACCCGGTAAACAATCAGTGTAAGGATCACTGTATAAAAAATCTCCGGTAAAATAATCCGGTATAAATAGGTTCCGAGCCCCAGACGTCCCCTGAGCAGAAACTGCAATGCATAGACAGAAAGTCCGTACAGTAAATCCCCGATACCTGCAAGCATAACCGGAACCTTTATGTCATCATCATAGCAGATCCTGTGGGCATATCCGCTTAAAAAGCCAATATACATATAGATCAGAGCGTAGAAACCAAACACAGAGCCATAGAACATGTCTACCAGAAATCCACAGAAAAATCCTGTCCACAGTCCACTTTTTCTTCCGCGCATCAGCCCCATGGATATACACAGGATCAGGATCAGATTCGGCGTGATAGAACCGATGGATATCACATGAAGAAGAGTACACTGAAGAAGAAAACTGATCAGGATCATAAAAAATAACGCTATCTTACTCTTCATTTGCAGTCGCCTCCTGAGCTGCCTGAGCATTGTCATTAACAGAATCCTGTTTATTTACTGTAATGACAAGTACATTTTTCAGATGCTGGAAATCTACAGGTGTGACAATGGTACCTGTTTTGGTCAGATTGTTGCTGTTTTGTTCCACCTCACTGACGTATCCGATAAACAGTCCCTCTACATATTTCTCACTGATATTGGAGGTAACGATGCGTTCCCCCACTGTTACTTTATTATTCTGGTCATACAACTGGCTGAAGCTTAATTTACCCTCATCGATGAGTTCCAGATCTCCTTCCACCACACAGTTATCCTGTGTGCTGACAGTCATGGCACTGACATTGCTGCTGTCATCGATAATGGAACGTACAGTCGCCCAGTGAGTTCCGACCTCTGTCACGATCCCGACCAGACCTTTATCTGCAAGTACATTATTATCCACACGAATGCCGTCTGCAGATCCCCGGTTGATCATAAAGGTATCATACCAGTTGCCCGGATCTTTGGATATGATTTCTGCAGCAATCTTTGGATATTCGGTATACTGCTGGTCAAGATTATACATTTGCTGTAATCTTACATATTCTGTCTGATCCTGGATCAGTTTATTGTTCTGTTCTGTGAGACTGTCTATCTGTGCCTTTAAATTTTCGTTCTCACTGAGGATTTCTTCTTTATCACGCATACGGTCCTGCATTCCTTTCAGAACTGAACTGATCCGATTGATGCTGTTTTCAAATGGAACGATCAGTATCCCGGCGGCATCCTGCAGCGGTGCAGTGGTTACGCCGGATGAAAAAGTGGCAGCAATACAGCTGACGCAGAAGATCGACATAATGACCAGAAGATGTTTACTTTTTAATTTAATCCTAAAATGTACTTTCTTTTTCAGGTTTTTCATTGATGCACCCCTAAAAATTATAGTTTTCTCTGCGTAACCGGTACTGCCCATTCACGCAGTTCTTTATTTCTGATTATTTTCTCCAGACCTGTAACTGCCGAGGTTTCATAAAAATCTGACAGATTAAAGGTGAATCCCGTATAACTGGCAAGGTATTTATCAATATAAGGAAGTCTGGTACTGCCTCCGGTTATGTAAATCCCCTGTTTCGCAATATGGTAGGAAATCTGGGGAGGAATTCGCTCCAGAAATGTTTTCATCTCTGCCGCAATCTCATTCAGACAGTTCATGATACCGTCATTTACCACATAAGAAGAAATGATTTCTTCTCTTGGCAGTCCGGAAATACAGTCAATTCCTACAATCTTACGTACTTCCTTTTTCGGATCACTGAGGCGTCCCATGACCATCTTAAGCCTCTTGGCAGTCCTTGTGCCAATCTGCAGATTATATCTTTTACGTATTTCACTGCAGACAGATTCATTCATCTGTCTGCCTCCCAGCGGTATTTTCCTGCTGATAATGATCTTTCCTCCGGTGATGATCGATACTTCTGTACTTTGTGCACCGATATTTACGATCATATTTCCTTCCGGATCTTCCAGATTGACACCCATGGCAATGGCATCTGCAATGGGTGCCTCTACCATAAATACGCGATTTTTCTTTAACCAGTGGCCATTCGCCACATGAAAATATGCCCGTTTCTCAACCGCAGTCATATCCAGAGGAACAGTAAAATACATTGTTGCGCCAAATCCCAGGATATGATCGATCTTTCGGATCATACTGTAAAGAACAATCTCCTGAAGTTCCAGATTAGCGATCATGCCAAATGTCATTGGCGAAGTAACCGTAATATCTGTGGGGGATTTCTCAAACATATCGTATGCTTCATTTCCCATTGCAATGATCGTGTGTTCCTTGGACGCGATCATATTTTTCTCGATATAAGTTTTGTTTCTGAAAAAAGAATAGACTTTTACGGAACTGCTTCCCAAATCTATTCCATATGTTTTCTCAAATAGCATATTCTGCCCCTTTGTTGTTGCCTTATTCTGTACATGTATTCCATAATCCTTCTTCTCTGAAGCTGCAGTATCTCTGATCCCCGATCACAATATGATCCAGCAGATGTATTCCCAGCAGTTCCCCCGCCTGATAAATCCTGGCTGTGATCTGTAAGTCATCCGGACTTGGTGTAGGATCACCACTTGGATGATTGTGTATCAATATCAGACTGACTGCATGGCGGCGCAGGGCTTCCATGAAGATTTCCCTTGGTGTTACCAGCGAACCGGTTGCAGTTCCCCGGGTCAGTATCTTATCTCCCAGAAAATGTCCTTTCACATCTGACATCATACAGATCACCAGTTCCTGCTCTTCATGGCGGAGTTCTTCCATATAATAAGCTGCTATGGAGGAGGGATTGTTCATAACTATCTGCGGTCTGGCAGCAGCCTTGGCAATTCTTTTGGAAAGTTCTCCAATGCATTTTAACTGTACTGCTTTTACCTGTCCGATTCCATGAATCTTCATAAGATCCTGTACAGATACATGCATAAGCCCCATAAGGCCGGGATAGGAGGACGACTCCATAAATTTCAGGATCTCCTGTGCAAGTGCCAGTGAATTCTTTCCTGAAGTGCCGCTGCGCAGGATTACTGCCAGCAGTTCAGTGTCATTTAATGAACCCTCACCCTGCATAAAGCATTTCTCATACGGCCGCTGTTCCCTGGGAAGCTGCTTCATAATATTATTTGCATTATTCATAAGTCTGCCTGTGCTCTCTAAAGCCTCTGGGCAAATTGCAAATTATATTCTAGCATAAAAGAGGAGAGATGTACACTCTCCTCTCTGATTTTTATGTGAACTTTATGTTTACCGGTAATATCCCGCTTAAGAGATCAATTATTTTTTATAGCCGCATATTTCCGGCATACAGTCTCAGCAACTTTGATTCCATCCATGGCAGCACTTGTGATTCCGCCTGCGTAACCTGCACCTTCGCCACATGGATAAATTCCTGCCATATTTGCTGTGAGCTCCTGATCACGTACGATTCTTACAGGAGAAGAAGTACGGCTTTCAATGCCACTGAGCAGTGCATCCTCTCTGTCAAATCCGGAAATTCGTTTTCCGAAGGCTCTGACACCTTCTTCAATAGAATCGCCTACTGCTTTTGGCAGAACAGAGCGTACATTTGTCAGTATATATTCTCCCTTCATACAGGGAGTAACCTCTCCTAATGCTTCACTTGCCTGATTTTTGCAAAAATCACCAAACAGCTGAACAGGAATTTTTCCTTCTCCGAGCTCCCATGCTTTTTTCTCCAGATCACGCTGAAATTCTACGCCGCCAAGAACTCCTTTATCCGGGAAATCTTCTGGTGTGACTGTGACGATCATGGCACTGTTTGCATTTCTGGAATCACGTGCCTGATAGCTCATTCCGTTCACTGCGAGACGACCGGGTTCAGAGGATGCATTTACAACATATCCGCCCGGACACATACAAAAAGAATAAACACCTCTGCCATTTGCACACTTATGGGTTACTTTATAGCTGGCTGCACCAAGTAATTCATTCTCAGGCTCTCCATAAAGATCCATATTGATCATTTCCTGAGGATGTTCAATACGCAGCCCCACTGCAAATGACTTTGGCTCCATATAAACACCACGTTTCTGTAACATTTCAAAAGTATCTCTTGCACTGTGTCCTGGTGCCAGTACACAGACTTGTGCAGGGATTCTCTTATCATTGTTGATCTCAATTTCTTTTAATGTATTGTTCTCAAAAATCAGATCTGTCACCTTGGAACGGAAGCAAAATTTTCCTCCCATTTCTTCGATTTCATGACGCATTTTTTCAACAATACCAACCAGCACATCCGTTCCCAGATGTGGCTTCTGCTGATAAATAATTTCTTCCGGTGCGCCGGCAGCTACGAAACGCTTCAGTACCTCATGATTACGTCCGTAAGGATCTTTTACCAGCGTGTTCAGCTTTCCGTCGGAAAAGGTGCCGGCGCCGCCTTCTCCGAACTGTACATTGGACTCAGGGTCAAGAACACCATTTTTCCAGAAATTTTCTACTGTTTTCTGACGTTTCTCAGCCTCTTCTCCACGTTCAAGTATTATCGGACAATATCCGGCCTTCGCAAGATACCATCCGCAGAAAAGACCTGCAGGACCACTTCCCACAATAACGGGAGAATGTAAAAGAGGTGTCTCACCCGGAGAGGGAAATTCATATGGCCTTTCTTTGGTTAACATAACATTGTTATTGTTAACTTTTTTAATGAGCTTCTGTTCATCTCTGATCGTTACATCTACAGTATATACAAAGATTTTGTCATTTTTGTGTCTGCAGTCCAGAGATTGCTTTTTTATTTCATAAGTAAAACTGTTTCCGGGATTTTTTAATGCTTTTGCAATCTTTTTTTCGAGCTGTGCCTTTGTATGTGTGATCGGAAGTTTCAGCTGTGAAATTCGAATCATTTTTTCTCCTCCTTTGCTGCATTTCTGCCGGCCACTGCGCCGCTGCTCCATGCCCATTGCAGATTATATCCGCCGCATGTACCGTCAATATCCAGAAGCTCCCCTGCAAAATACAGACCCCTACAGAGCTTTGACTCCATGGTTTGAGAATTTACCTGCGTGGTATCTACTCCCCCGGAGCAGACCTGTGCCTGTGAAAATGACATACCATCCTGTACTTCAAGAGGAAATTCCCTTATGGCAGAAACCAGTTGTTTTTGTGATATAAGGATTTTGATAAGCTTTTCCGGGAAAAGTCCCACCAGGAGTTCTTTTTCTTTTTTATAGGGACATGCCTTCTTTCGTGCATACAGAAGTTTCTTTAATTCTTCTTCTGACAGCTCCGGCATGAAATTAATGCGGAGCTCTGCTTTATGTCCTTCTCTGACTGCACGTACTGCATAAGTGCTGAGCTGAAACACTGGGATTCCGGAGATTCCGTATTCTGTAAGCTGTAGCTCGCCATGTTCAGATTTACAGAATTTCCCATCTGTAAAAAGAGAAATCTCTCCTTCTGTACGTACGCCTGCCCATGCCTTAAAAGAAGAACCTTTACACTTCAGGGCAGTAAGTGCCGGATAAACCGGGACAATGCGGTGCTGAAAGCTCTCTGCCAGCATATATCCGCTGCCGTCTGAACCTGAAACAGAAGATGCCCGGGATCCATTGGCAAGTATCAGTGCATCTGCATCATAGTGCCATCCTTTTGTCAGGATTTGGAAATTCTTTCCATTTGTCCCGGTTTTTATTTCTGTAACCTGTTCGTTTGTCTTTATTTTCACACCCAGACTGGCAGCCTCCATACACAATACATCTACAACACTCTGCGCCTGATTGCTTCTCGGATAAAGATAGCCGTTCCTGTTTAAAGGATAGATTCCTATCTCTTTGAAAAACTCAATGGTATTCTCGACAGAAAACTCTCTGAGTGCATCTTCGACAAATTCCGGATGTTCGCCTCTGTATGCATCATCCGGTCTTGCAAGATTGGAAAAATTACATCTGCCGTTTCCTGTAGCACAGATTTTCTTTCCGGGTTTCTCGTTCTGTTCCAGAACAGTGACTGCTGCCCCGTTTCGGGCCGCCATGATCGCTGCCATCAGTCCACAGGCTCCTGCTCCTGTGATCACTACCTGTCTTTTTTTCATAAAGTTACAAGTCCTTTATCAACCATTTTCTGCAGGGACATCAGAACACCCAGTTTTGCATGTTCCCAGGTAAGTCCTCCCTGAAAATACACTGCATATGGAGACTTCATCGGACCATCTGCAGAAAGCTCGATGGAAGAGCCCTGTACAAAAGCACCTGCTGCCATGATAACCTGACTGTCATATCCGGGCATATCCCATGGCTCCGGATCCACATAACTGTCAACCGGTGCTGCTGCCTGAATACCCTTACAGAACGCGATCAGACCTTCCGGTGTGCCAAGGCTTACTGCCTGAATGATGTCCTGACGTGGCTCTGTGGAATCCGGGATTACCGGGAATCCAAGTTTCTCATAAATATTTGCCGCAAACACAGCTCCCTTTAACGCACCCTTGGTAACCATCGGTGCAAGGAAAAATCCCTGGAAGAAAGAACGGTTGACTCCCAGAGTTGCGCCTACCTCACTGCCAAGTCCGGGACAGGTCATTCTGTAAGAAGCATTCTCCACGCACTCCTTAGTACCTGCAATATAACCGCCGATAGGCGCAAGTCCGCCGCCCGGATTTTTGATCAGAGAACCAACGATCATATCAGCTCCCACATCACTTGGCTCAATGGTATCTACAAACTCACCGTAGCAGTTATCCACCATACAGATCACATCCGGTTTAATACTCTTTACAAAAGAAATCAGTTCTCCAATCTGTTTTACAGAGAAAGACGGACGTGTCTGGTATCCTTTGGAACGCTGGATCTCCACAAGACGTGTTTTTTCATTGATTGCTTTACGGATGCTGTCATAATCAAAGGTTCCGTCTTCTAACAGTTCCACCTGACGGTAACTTACTCCATATTCTGCGAGAGAACCTTTTGACGGGCGGATGCCGATTACCTCTTCCAGAGTATCGTAAGGCTTTCCGGCAGGCGCCAGAAGTTCATCACCCGGACGGAGATTACCGAATAAGGCAATGGCCAGCGCGTGAGTTCCGCATGTGATCTGCGGGCGTACCAGACAGGCTTCCGTATGGAAAGTATCTGCATAAACCTTTTCAAGTGTTTCCCGGCCAATATCGTCATATCCATAACCGGAAGAATTTCCGAAGCATTCTGCGCTTACTTTATTTTTCTGCATGGCAAGAAGCACCTTCATCTGGTTATATTCTGCCGTTTTATCAAATTTTTCAAATCTTTCTTTTAAAGATTCCTCAATCTTATGACCAAAGTCATAAACCTCTGAAGAAATCCCAAGCTGTGCGTACATTTCTTTCATAATTTGTTTCGTCCTCATTTCTGTTTGCATTATTATCTTTATTTTATCTCTGAATTTCACTTATTCTGTATCAGTGATTTTTAAGAAAAATTCGGTTATAAAATTCTTCTGTCCCTGCATACCTTCAGCATCTCATCAAGGATTCTGTCTTCATTATAGTCAAATTCATCCTTATTCATCCAGATGGTATCCTTCTCCCTGCGAAACCAGGTCAGCTGACGTTTTGCAAAATGTCTGGTATCTCTTTTCAGGATCCTGACCGCTTCCTCTAACGGATACTCGCCATCCAGATATGCAAGGATTTCTTTATATCCAAGTCCCTGCATGGAAACCATCCCCCTGTGGTATCCCATATCTTTTAACTTCTGCACTTCCTCAAGGAGTCCCTCTTTTAACATCTCATCAATACGGTCATCAATCCGTTTATAAAGAAGTTCCCTTGGTACATTCAGCACAAAATATGCCAGATTATAAGGGGTTTCGTGTTCCCTCTGCTCCTGATTATGTGCGGAGATCGGCGACTGGTTCTGATGATAAAACTCCAGTGCCCTGATCACACGTTTTACATTATTGGCGTGGATTTCCCCGGCACTGACAGGATCAACATCCAAAAGCATCTGATGCAGATATTCATTTCCCTTCTCTGCAGCAAGCTGTTCCAGCTCCTGACGGTATCCGTCTTCCTGCTCTGCCTGAGTAAAATCAATATCCTTTGTAATAGCCTGTATATAAAATCCGGTTCCTCCTACCAGAACAGGAATTTTCCCCTTGGCATAAATTTCTTCCATGGCAGCTTTTGCCATCTGTTGGAATTTCACGATATGAAATTCTTCCTGAGGCAGCAGTTCATCTACCAGATAATGCTTTACTCCCTGCATCTCCTCCGGCCGGATCTTAGCTGATCCAATATCCATATATTTGTAGACCTGCATGGAATCAGCAGAAATGATCTCTCCGTTTACTGCTTTCGCAAGAGCAATGGATAGATGGGTTTTTCCTGCTGCCGTCGGTCCTGTAAGAACGATCAGTGGCTTTTTCATAATAGCTCCTTATATATAAACTATACAATACGTTTAAATTTCTTTTCCAGTTCTGTTTTAGTCATGGAAATAATCGTCGGTCTTCCATGAGGACAGTGATAGGGATTCTCCAGTGTAAGCAGTTCATCGATCAATGCATTTGCCTCCCGGTCGGACATCTGATGATTTCCCTTTACCGCAGCCTTACATGCCATGGTGGCCAGTCTGGAAGCAAAGATTCCAAGTGGATCCTTATCCTTCTCAGAAGCAAGATTGTCAAGCATTTCCAGAAAAAGTTCTTCCTCCGTAAGACCGTACAGATTGGCCGGGACTGCATTGATACAGTATTCCTTACCGCCAAATGGTTCAATCTCAAATCCAAAATCCTCGAAATACTTACGGTTAGCCTTAAGAAGAGCTTCTTCTTGAAGATTCAGGGATACGATCAGTGGCGGGCTGAGGTACTGGGATTCTACTGTCTGCTCACGAAACCTTTTTACGAAACGTTCATAATAAACCTTTTCATGTGCCGCATGCTGGTCGATAATAAAAAATTTATCCTCAAACTGAACAAGCCAGTAAGTATCAAAAATCTGTCCGATCAGCTGATGACAGCTTCGGGATTCAGGAGCAAGAAGTTTCTCCTCAAATAATTCCAGCTGCTGTGGTCTGATTTCTTCTGATATTACATTTTTGTTTTGTTCTATCTGTTTTCTGTTTCCTTCTGAATCCACAGCAGTCTTCAGATATTCTGCAGTTTTCTGTTCTGCAATTTCCTGCTTTGTCTCTGAAAATACCGGTTGTTCTTCATTCTTTTTCTCGCTTAGTGTTCCCTCAAAAAGCTGTTCCTCTGCCTTGGTAAGAGGATCCCTGGTCTGATAGATCTGCTGTTCACGCACTGCCTGTTCTGCCATTGTAACAGTTCCTCGTGGTAGTGCGGTATGCTCAGAAACCCTGGAAGCTGTATTTACAGTCTTTGGACGATACTCCGGAATTTCAGCCCGACGTCTGGTTTCAAATGGCTCCGGTACATCCCCCGGTTTTACCACAGGCTGCTGCTTTTTAATCGGCTCTTCTTTTCCAAAAGGCACTGTCTGGATCATTTCTCTTGTGGTAAGAGCCTTGTGGACTGTCTCGTAAACTGCATCATAAACTTCTGTTCCTCTTGCAAACCGCACCTCCATCTTGCTTGGATGCACATTTACATCCAGATCATTTCCCTCCATCTGAATATGAAGAGAAACAAAGGGAAACTTATGCTGCATGAGAAAACCCTTATAGGCATCCTCTATCCCCTTTGCAATGATCCGGTTCTTTACAAAACGTCCGTTAATATAATAATTCTCAAAGGTACGGTTACCTCTGGAAATCTCCGGTTTTCCCACAAAACCCTCAATCTTCATAAAATCATTCTCGTAGGATACCTCAAGAAGTGCTTTGGTGATATCTCTTCCATATATATTATAAATCACATCTTTCACATTGTAATTTCCGGAAGTATGAAGCTTCACCTGTTTATTCTGGATATATTTAAAAGAAATCTCAGGATGGGACAATGCCAGCTGCTCCATCAAAGTGCTGACATAATTTCCCTCCGTAGTATCTGATTTCAGGAACTTGCTTCTAGCAGGTGTATTGTAAAAAAGATTTCTCACCAGGAAAGTAGTTCCTTCCGGTGCTCCCATATCCTCTAAAGACTCCTGTACACCACCGTTGATCACATAACGGACGCCGCTTAATGCAGATGGGGTTTTTGTGATCAGTTCCACCTGTGCAACAGCAGCAATACTGGACAAAGCCTCACCGCGAAATCCAAGAGACGCAATGTGTTCCAGATCCTCAACCTTCTCAATCTTACTGGTGGCATGACGCAAAAATGCCAGGGGTACCTGATCTCTTTCCATACCCCCGCCATTATCTGTGATACGTATCATCTTTTTGCCGCCGTCTGTGATCTCCACTGTTACAGCAGTTGCTCCTGCATCAATTGCATTTTCCACAAGCTCCTTCACAATGGAGGACGGACGTTCCACTACCTCACCGGCAGCAATCTTATCTATGGTCTGCTGGTCTAATACTGCAATTTTTCTCAACTTTTATCACCATCTGTTCTTAATCTTGTTCTGCAGGTTATAAAGTGTATTCATTGCCTCGATAGGAGTCATATTCCCCATATCAAGACCTTTGATCTCATCAATGATATCGTTATCCTTAACTGTATCGAACAGAGACATCTGTGCCATATCCATCTGATCGTATACAGGCTTTTTCTTTTTCGCAGATGTCAGGTCTTTTACTGCTGCCGTAATATCCGCATCACTCAGTTCCTCCACCAGTTCCTTTGCTCTCTGGATCACAGAATCAGGAACACCGGCAAGCTTGGCAACCTGGATACCATAACTCTTATCTGCGCCACCCTGGACAATCTTACGCAGGAATACAATATCATCCCCCTTTTCCTTGACAGCAATACAGTAGTTATTGACTCCCGGAATTTTACCTTCCAGTTCAGTAAGCTCATGGTAATGGGTGGCAAATAATGTTTTGGCACCACAAAGCTTTGTATTGCTGATATGCTCGATCACAGCCCATGCAATAGCAAGACCGTCAAATGTACTGGTGCCACGTCCGATCTCGTCAAGGATCAGAAGGCTTCTTGCAGTTGCATTTCTCAGAATATTTGCAACCTCTGTCATCTCCACCATAAAGGTACTCTGACCACTTGCCAGATCATCCGACGCACCTACACGGGTGAAGATCCTGTCAACAATTCCGATGTTTGCTTTTTCAGCAGGGACAAAACTTCCGATCTGTGCCATCAGTACGATCAGGGCAGTCTGTCTCATGTATGTAGACTTACCTGCCATGTTTGGACCTGTGATAATAGATACCCGTTTCTTATGATTATCCAGATATGTATCATTTGCAATAAACATATCGTTCTCTATCATCTGCTCTACAACCGGGTGACGACCGTTTTTAATATCTATCACACCTGTTGTATTTGTCTTCGGACGTACAAAATGATTTCTCTCAGCAACCAGGGCAAGGGAAGCAAACACATCCAGTGCGGCCACTGCCTTGGCAGTCTTCTGGATCCGCATAACTTCTTTTCCTACTGTGTCCCTTACATTGCAGAACAGTTCATATTCAAGAGCATAAAGTTTATCCTCAGCCCCAAGGATCAGATCCTCCAGTTCCTTTAATTCCTGGGTGATATAACGCTCTGCATTTGTAAGAGTCTGCTTACGGATATAATTATCCGGCACCAGATCCTTAAAAGTATTGGTGATCTCCAGTGAATAACCAAATACACGATTATATTTAATCTTCATTGTTTTGATGCCTGTGCGTTCACGCTCTCTTGCTTCCAGCTCAGAAAGCCATTTCTTACCATCTGTTCTTGAATGGCGGAATTTATCTACATCCTCATTATAGCCCTCTTTGATGATTCCTCCATCCTTCTGTGCAAGAGGCGGATCTTCCACAATAGCACGCTTGATCAGATCTGTCACATCTTCCAGCGGATCCATATCCTCACAGATTTTCTGAAGCAGAGGTGTTTTAAACTCCTTTAATACCTGTTTTATATAAGGAAGCATTTCCAGTGAAGAAGCAAATGCGATCAGATCCCTTGGATTCGCAGATTTATAGCTGATACGGCTGATCAGTCGTTCCAGATCATAGACCGGTCCCAGATATTCTCTGATCTCATCCCTAAGCATTCCGTTTTTATTTAACTCATCCAGTGCTTCCAGACGTTGTTCAATCTCATCTCTGTCGATCAATGGCTGTTCTACATAACTGCGGAGAGTTCTGGCTCCCATTGCTGTTTTTGTTTTGTCCAATACCCAGAGAAGAGAACCTCGTTTCTGTTTCTCCCTCAGGGTTTCCACAAGTTCCAGATTCCTGCGGCTGGAACTGTCAATAAGCATATATTTCTCTGCTGCATAAGGACGGATCGTTGCCATATGGGACAATGCTGTTTTCTGGGTTTCCTTCAGATAAAGGAAAAGAGCTCCTGCTGCAATGATCCCGCAATCATAATCTCCGATACCCAGTCCTTCCAGAGAACCCACATGGAAATGTTCCTTTAATGTACGGCGGCATAATTCGTCATCGAAATACCAGGAATCCAGGGAAAAAACACAGATTCCCAGACGGTTCTGCAAATCATCCGTATCTATATTGGACATATAAAAAGAATCATTACAGATGATCTCCGCAGGTACAAATTTATTGATCTCATCCAGGAGTTTCTGAGGTTTATCCACCTCAGTAAGGAAACAGTCACCTGTAGTGATATCTGCGATAGCACATCCGAAATGTTCTTCCATGGACACAATAGACATCAGGTAATTATTCTTCGTCTCATCCAGAGAGGCCGCATCCAGTGTGGTTCCGGGAGTTACGATCCTTACAACCTCACGTTTTACCAGTCCTTTGGCCTTTTTGGGATCCTCTACCTGCTCACAGATCGCTACCTTATGTCCCCGCTCGATCAGACGGTTGATGTAAGTTTCCGCAGCATGATAAGGGACACCACACATGGGTGCCCTCTCCTCTAATCCACAGTCCTTTCCTGTAAGGGTGATCTCCAGCTCTTTGGTGACAAGCAACGCATCATCAAAAAACATCTCGTAGAAATCTCCAAGACGGTAAAATAGAATGCAGTCTTTATATTGTTCCTTTGTCTTGCAGTATTCCTGCATCATCGGTGATAATTTCCCTGTGTTAACTGGAAACCCTGTATTTACGCGGCTTGTAGATGCTTTATGTTCCTCTTTGACCCACTTTTGACCCATTTTTTTTTCTTCTTCAGTGTTTCTTGTTTTTTCCAAATATTTAAACCTCTTCCTAAAATCTCATTTCATCAGCAAAATCAGCTTTCTTTTCCTTTTAGATTTTTTTCCATAACATTACCATCCTTTTTCTAATAACAATAGATGATCATGCATGGCACTGGACTTAATTTTAACACAACCCCAAAAACCTTTCAAGACTGCCGATCTATCCATTTCTGAAATTTTTCTTATCAATCAGGGTTCTTCGCCCAATTCGTACCATGAAGGTATTATTGTTCATAAGTGTTCGCATTGTTTTCTCAGGCTTCCTGTAAGCTGCATCCGCTCCGATGACTTTTGCTTACTACACTATTTTTACTTATCTTTAGTTTTTCGCATCATTTTTTAAGCGATGGATAAAGGATTCCATGATAATCAAATTCAGGATTATCCAGCATCTTTTTTCTTTTCTTTTCTTTCTAATATCTTTTTCAATTTCCTTTTATTCCTCAACAAATTCTGCTTAATTGCCCCTTCTGACATCTTCTGACAACTTTTTCATGTTCAACGTTTTTAATATATGGCATAATGTTATCCTTTTCTAATACAATATATTTAAGGCTGATGTCTCTACAACTCTGATACAGAATAACTGCTCTATTATAACTGGATATTTACTCTTAAGCACGATATTATATAAATCAGGGCAAGCCCAACAGACCTGCCCATTTATAAATGCGTTCCTTATTTTATTGCACATAGATTTTCATCAATCCATTTTTGGACTTCATTCACATTATGATTTACAGCTTTTGCAATTTTTTCAACAGACAGACCCATTTCTGCAAGAGAAAGAGCTGTTTCTTTTTTGGCCTTTAATTCCCCACTTTCCATTCCCTCGCTGTAGATTTTCTCCATTTCATGGCACATAAGCTCAACCCCTTTCTGCGTGTCTTTTAATTCATGTACCCGTTTTGCAAGAACCGGACTGTGCATTTCATCAGCATTCTTACAATGCAGATCATGCATAAGTCTCCCAAGTTCTGTGTCTTCCTGTTTTCTGGAATTCACATATATAATATGTGCTTCGTCCTGAAAGCTATCATCGGCTTCTTTGATATGCCTGTCAATATGGTAAATAGGAAAGCCATACCCAAGGATGTCATCCCTGGTAATAAAGATCACATAGCTTTCCGGTAATTCATCAAAATCCTGACCCGGATTCAAAGTGTTCATGTCCATCAAACCACTATGGTAACGTGCCCTCTTAGGTGATGCACCTTCATTATCCTGCTGGATCTCCACATCAAACTGTTTGCCTTCGGAATCTCTGGCAACACAGTCCATGATTGCGGATCGTCCCTGCAGATTCTTATAATCCTTCTGGATGATCTGATCAATTACTCGCAGATCCTGTTTTTCCATAATGACCTACAGAACATATTCCAGGCATTCTCTCTGTTTGAAAACATTTCTCATAAATATGTCACTCATGAGTGTAAAATTCTTAATAATACCTTTATATCTTTCGTAACGTACTTCCAATCCGTTCTCTGGCACAATTTTTTCATCTGCCACGTTCGCTGTCACCTCCCACTTTATTCTTTTTATGTTATGAAGAAATTTTCGAAAAAGCTTTTGTTTATTTTATCTTAGCATCAATGAATGACCTTTACAAGACACTTTTTCCCCGAATTGCATCGGGTGTTTTTTAACCTACCCGTTCCACATAGCATACACTGTTTCCTTTGCACTCAAATTCCGGACAAAGAAACAGCCATAATCTTTCCAGATCATTGATGTTCATGGCATCCAATTCTGTTTCATCTTTTTCCAAAACAGATTCTTTTGAGTTCCATTGAACATACAGGTCTCCTGTAAAGGCATCATCCTCGCCAAGGCAAGTCCGAGGGCACGGTATGTCCGCTTTGTCAAGGTAAGATGTTCTCCAATGCGCTCCAGGACTTCTCCCGGAATTTCCTAATATAGAAAATATAAGCTCCCATAATGGATGATTAAAATACCCCATTATTATTCCAATGAATACCAACACTTCTGCATAACACTTCCGCTTTCAATAATTCAAAACTGTTTCTGCCATACATTATTCGTTTTATAATTTTGATTTTATTTACACTACCTTCTGCAAGCCGTTATTATACGAATATATGATTCCGTTTTTTACAGCAGTTAAGTCCTTTTTTACACCGTTTATAAATGTTTGAAATTCAGGAATATCATATTTTTGTGCTGTATTGATCCATTCGTCTAATTTTGCAGCATTTTTTGAGAATATAACGTTACAAAAATCTTTGGTTAATGTATACAGCTCACTTAATAAAGGATATTTTTTAATACTTCCTGATACTATTTTACAGTGATTGTTCCTATATCCTCAAGTTTTTTACAAATCAGCTGGCACAAAGCTTTCCTTTGCACATATTCAGAATGCGGCTTCTCCGTTTCCTTCTGTTCATGCATTCGTGTTCTTTCTTTTTGTATAAACATTCGTAACGATAATAAGAACCGTCTTGCCTTTTACCAGTCTGGATATTGCGTTTTGAATTTCAGTCGTCCTTTTCCCTTCTACGGACTTTACGACATAGGCCGTAAACAAATTCAGTAATAATCTATTTTTTTCTTTCTGTTCTTTCAATTTTGGGAAACTCTGATCGCTAATTACGTGTTCCATTTTACAGGCATCTGTTTCTGCCTGTCGTGGATCCACGCCAGCTTCTATTAGTTCTTCCGTAAAAAAGCGGTGTCGCTCATAAATTTTTTCAGCTACCACTTTCCCTTGACTCGTCAAGTACAAAAAGTGATTCTCATCTATAGTTAAAAACCCTTCTTTTAAAATATTAACCGCATGACATACGCTGGGCTTTGATACTTCCATATGTCGAGCGATGTCTACCGAGCGGACGCTTCCAAATTTTTTATAGAGAACCAAAATTGCTTCTAAATAATCTTCTCCAGATGCATAAAGGTTCATAAGTCCTCCTTTACTGAGCCAGCTTCCAGCCGATGGCCTCCTGTCTGGCCGATACAAAATCGGCATACAGGCCCTTCTGCCGGATCAGCTCTGCATGAGTGCCGCGCTGGACGATATGAGCGTTGTCCAGTACAAGGATCTGATCGGCGTTGCGGACGGTTTTCAGACGGTGGGCAATCATGATGATGGTCTTGTCATGGGTCAATGCCTCGATAGCCCGCTGCAATTCATCCTCATTCTCCGGGTCAACGCTGCTTGTTGCCTCGTCCAAAATGATGATAGGTGCGTCCTTCAGCATGGCGCGGGCGATGGCAATCCGCTGTTTCTCGCCGCCGGACAAAGTACCGCCTCCCTCGCCAATCACGGTGTCATAGCCATCCGGCAGGGCAGAAATAAAGTTATGGCAGCAAGCCTTTTTCGCCGCTTCAACCACTTGTTCATGGGTAGCATCCGGGCAGCCAAACTTGATATTGTTCTCAATCGTATCTGCAAATAGGTACACGCTCTGGAACACCATCGAGATATTCTTCATCAGGCTGTCCAGCTTGAAATCTCGTACATCCGTACCGCCTATGGTAATCTTCCCGGCATTCACATCCCAAAAACGGGCAATCAGGTTGCACATCGTTGTCTTTCCTGCCCCGGAAGGGCCGACAATGGCCGTAGTCGTTTTTTCGGGAATGGTAAAGCTGACCTGATCTAATATCTTACGGTCTGCGTAGGAAAAATCCACCTTGTTAAACACGATCTCGCTGGACTTCGGCGTAATATCAGCGCCTTTCTCGTCCATTACCGGCGTGTCATCAATGGAGTTTGCCGTATCCATCGAGGCCGCCAGCATTTGCAGCAAAGAGGCCATATTCCCGGCGTTCAGAAGCTGGCTGATTTCTTCCACATTTGTCCCCAGTACGGCCAAATCGTCCGTAAAGGTAAAGGCCGCAATAATCGGCCCGATCAGCCCCAGCGAGAAAATCACAATGGACAGGAAGGTGGAAAGCTCCAGAATGCAAAACCGCAGGGCAGCACGCAGATCAGCACTGAGGGCAGGATGGCGTTGTAGGCGCTCATGGTTTTCTGGTTTTCACGCATCCAGTCCACATAATAGTTGGCGTTATAATTCACCACGTCAGAATATTTTTTGTAGGAACCGGCGGATTGGCTGAACGCTTTCACCACCTCAATCCCGCCGATGTATTCTACAATGGCGTTTGCCATCTGCTTTCCCGCTTTAACCGCGCCCTCCCATTTGACGGGATAATTCTTCATACCGGCGGACATGACAGCAAGGCCCACCACCAACGTAACAAGGGACAGGAGTGCCATGCGCCAGTCCATAACGAACAGATATACGACAATCACCAAAGGCACCAGCACATTTGCGGTCATTTCCGGGATCAGGTGCGCGAAGGTCGATTCCATGCCTTCGACCCGGTCAACAATCGTCGTTTTATACTGGCCGGACGGAGTATCTAAAATCGTCCCCATCGGGACGCGAGCCAGCTTTGCGGTGATATTCTCCCGCAGATTACGCAGCGTGTAATAGGTCGCTGTGTGGGAAATCGTTGTAGAAAGACAGGAAAACAGCACCTTCCCAAAGTAGCCGCACAGTGCAATAATACCAGCGGTCACATAGCGGGAAAAATTCTGTTCCCCAGACAACATCATTGTGACAATATGCGCCACGCAGAAATAGGGCACCATCTGGCAGGCCACGCCTAATACCGCAAGGATAACACTGCCGATGAATTTTCCATGATAGGGCTTGCCCCATCCCCATAAGACGCCTATGGGCGACTCTTTCTTTTCCTCCTTCATTCTGTGGACACCTCCTTCTTCATATCACTCAGAAAAAACTTTAGCAGGCGTTTTCGGCCATCGCTGTCCTCTATGGAATAACTTTCCTGAATTTGCCCGTTTTCTAAGTGAAGGACATAATTGCAGCAGCGTAAAATAAATTCCGGGTCATGCGTTACCACAAGCGCAGTTCTTCCGGCATTTGCCACTTGATTGACAACATTAGCGACCTGCCTCATGTGAAATAGGTCAAGGCCGCTGGTCGGTTCATCAAATAAAATCAGAAGCCGTCCCGAAGCAATCGCAGAGGCAACCGCCACACGCTGCTTTTGACCGCCGGACAGTCCCATCGGGTGGCAGTCCTCATAAGGCAGCAGGTCCATCTCCTGCAAGATTTCTCTTGCCCTCCGCTTATCCTCAGTTCTCATACTGAGCAGAATTTCATCCAGAACACTTTCGGTAAAGAGTTGGTGGTTCACATCCTGCATGACCATATAGCAGAGTTTCAATCGTTCTTTTCTGGAATAAGTCTTGCTCTGATCCTGCACTGTTCCCTTGAAGTGCTTTTCCAATCCGCATAGACACCGGGCAAATGTGGATTTTCCAGCACCATTATGTCCGATGATGGCCGTGGCGCTACCGGATGGGAAAGAGGTTTCCATTATATGCAAGGTTTCCGGCTCATGCTTATAGGCGAAAGATACATTCTTTATCGTCCAAACCGCCTCATTCGTTCTCTGCGGCGGGCCTTCAACTTCTGAAAGCCCCGCAAGGTCAAGAGGACGCAATCCCATATCGTCGCGCTGTTTTGCCGACAGGCCGCAAAATTCCTCTGCTGTATAATCACCGTCAATTTCTCCATCTTTCAGGTACAGGACACGGTCAAAGAGGCCGGACAGATAATATAGCCGGTGTTCAGAGATGATGATGGTCTTTCCCTGCGATTTCAAAGTAAAGAGAAGCTGCCGGAAATCAGCGATAGCGTATGCGTCAAGGTTGGATGATGGTTCATCAAGCACATAAACATCCGGGTCAATCGCCGCTGCCGATCCGCAGGCGATTTTTTGCTTTTCACCGCCGGACAAAGAAAAAATACTTCTATCAAGCAGCGGCTCCAACTTTAGCTGTGCAGCTACACGCTTTACACGGTCACGCACAAGATCTTCCGCTATGCCGTGATTCTCTGGGCCGAAAGCCAGTTCGCTGGTCGTGTCCACATTGAAAAACTGAGAACGCGGATTTTGAAATACAGAACCGACTTTCAGAGAAATATCAAACAGTGACAGGTCACGGGTATCCTTTCCATCCAGATAGACGGAGCCGGTATAAATCCCCTCATGATAATGGGGGATCAAGCCGTTAAACAACCGGGTCATGGTTGTTTTCCCACAGCCGGAAGTCCCACAGAGCAGGACAAAAGAACCGTCCTCAATAGTGCAGGAAATATGTTTCAAAGCGCCACCGGTCTGCCTCTCACTGTCGGGAAGGGTACTGGCAGGATAAGAAAAGGACACATCTTGACATTCAATCATTTCCTTCACCCCCTTGCGGCAAGCACATAGATTTGCGCTGCAAATGCTCCCAGACAGATCAGCAGGAAAATAACATCCTGCACATGAAAACCCAGCTTACAGATATTCGTCCGTTTTACCGGGCCTCCCAATCCCCGCGTAAGGGCTGCCTGGGACAGTTCCTCTCCGATTTTGACGGAGCAGATCATCATGGGGACAATCCGATACTCTAAAATCGCACCGACTTTTCCACCACCAAAGCGAACGCCACGCATCCGCATGGCGTCCCCAATAGCGCTCCATTCTTCCGCAACCGTGGGAAAGAAGCGAAA
This sequence comes from Blautia sp. DFI.6.71, assembly GCF_020593585.1. Lineage (NCBI taxonomy): Bacteria > Bacillati > Bacillota > Clostridia > Lachnospirales > Lachnospiraceae > Blautia > Blautia sp. DFI.6.71. The sequence goes on along the minus strand of NZ_JAJDMJ010000002.1, from coordinate 60,328 downwards.
CATCACAGACATAGGAATGGTGATCTGCTGCGGCAGGTGGAGCCGTTCCATCGCCGCAACAAATTCGCTGACCGTGGTTGTCGTTACCACGAAATATCCCATGACCACGCTAGGGGTGAACCGCAGAAGAATACCAACGACAGCTACCGCGATGTAGTTTGCTACGCCAGCCAGTCGTGACAGACCGAACATTTCCAGGCACAGACTGCCTCCAAAAATCAGGATATAGAGAACAGCGCCTTTCCATTTTCTGGCCGCTGACAAAAGTAACAGCGGGATCGCCGCCAACACGATGATGTAATACTGCATGATACCTTCATACGAACCGCCTAAAATAAAGACAGCTATGGTAATCAGTACCGCCAGTTTTGTCCGGGAGTCTAATAAAATTCCGCTATTGTTTTTTTGACTTGCAAGAAGTTCGCGGCTCATTACACAATTCCCGCCCGCTCAAAGTGCTTTTTGAAAATCTTCCGTCCGATCAGGCCGCCGACAAGACCACTGACGAAAGCAGCAATAAGCAGTACCGGCAAAATCCAATCGGGCATATAAGCCATGAGCGTGTCGGCATATTCCTGACCGTAGCCGGGGAGCAGGTTCTGGTAGTAAGCGTCACGCGTCACAACGATGGGAATAAAGGCGCCGATTACCCACATGGAAAAAACGCCGTGGATCAACACTTCGCGCTTGGCATTTTTGTAGTCACAGGCTTTCATCATAAAATCGGAAATCAGCCCGAAGATCAGCCCAGTAGGGATGCACCACCAGCCCATGCCGGTCAGCAGCATAATGATACCCAGCAGCACTCCGCAGATGGTAAGCATACCGAATTTCTTAATTTTGGAGAAGAACAACATCATCGGAATACCGCCGACAAGCGGCACGATCACGCTGATAAGCGGAATAAAGATTGGGATAAAACCGATAGACGCCGCTGCGAAAATGACGATAAAGTAAATCGCAGTAAAAATACCGATGTTGATTAAGTCCTTTCCTTGCAATTTGTTGTTCATTGCGAAACCTCCTAACATGATTACTTTTGTCTTTGTTAGTTCTTGCTAACCAACCCTAATGATAGCATAAATTCAGCTGTGCTTCTATGCACATATCGGTATTTTAAGCCCGTATAGCAAGGAGTTTTTTCGCTCTGCCAGAATATCCATTGACCGGGAGTTTTCTCGCAGGTATAATAATATCAGCGATTTTGCGTGATGAAAGGGGCGAAGCAGTTGCGTAACATGATATACAACATTTTAGAAAACAGCGATGCTGTTTCTGGTGTGACCTTGAAAAACAGTCCAAATAGCAGCACATTGCTTTTGGATCGGGCAGATGGCAAGGGACGCATGACATTCCATACGCTCTTTCCGGGGCTGACTTTGGCTTTTATTTTTGTAAACGCTCCCGTATGGCCGGAGTCGGATGAAAATTCAAATCTAAAGCCTTTGCTGATTAACTATTGCGTTTCGGGCAGAAGTGAATTGCTTCTGGATGACGGCTCCTACATTTACCTGAAGGAAAATGATTTTTGTGTCAGTGAACAGACCGCACAGAAAGAATATATCTTTCCCACACGGCAATATCAGGGCATAAAAATATACTTTGACCTGCCACTTCTTTTACAGTCCTGCGGTGAACTTTTGAAATCTTTTTCACTTGACCTCCCTACGCTGGAAAAAAGTTATTGTGGCAACCATAAGACATATATCAACGGAGCGGACAGTGAGCTGGAAAATATATTTCAAAAACTCTGGCGGCTATCTGAAAAGCCCTCTGCCTTCCATTTGCAAATCTATATGCTTGAACTTCTCCACCGGCTTTTTAACATGGAAATCCGGCCTCCGAAAACCTGCGGCTTCTACACGGAAACGCAGGTTGAAATTGCAAAAAGGGCAGCGCAAATTCTCTCTGATGATCTTCGCCAGCACATTCCTGTACGGCAGATTGCAGAACGCTTTTCGGTCAGTGAAACCAGTCTGAAAAACTATTTTAGAGGCGTATATGGACAAAATATATCCACCTGGCTACGGGAAATCCGTATGAACGAAGCCGCAAGACTTCTTTCGGACACAAAGCGTCCGATTGCCGAAATATCCGAACAGGTCGGCTATTCTAATCAAGGGAAATTTGCAGCTGTGTTCAAAAAGCAGTTTGGACTATCGCCGCTGGAATACCGGCGGTCAAAGAATTTGGAAAACCGATAAGAGCAAAGCCGGGATTTGCCGCTTGATAGCAAAATCCCGGCCTTTCTTGTGCCTAAAAACTATTTGTAAATCAGTTCATCTTGAATAATTTCCTCTGCCTGCGCTTTCAGCGTGTTCATCAGCCCCACCCAGCGCATAGAGTCACAGGCTTTCAGTTCCTCCGTGACACCCGCAACTTCCATCATGTGAGGCAACATGGTTTTCACACGCCCCTGTGCTGTCCGCTCAATCTCTAACAGGTGTGGATACAGCTTCTCGCTCATCAGCAGATGGTTGTAGAGAATGGGGCGATGTTCCTTTAGGTAGGATTTTCGCATTCTTCCGTACTTGCCGATAGAAGTTTCCGGCTGTTCAGAAAGTTTTAGGTTGGGTATATCATAATCTCCACAACGAATGTAAGTCAACTTACTCATTTTCATATCCTCAGCCCGGATCAGGGCTTTCTTAGCGTCCATTTCCGCTTTTTTCTTCGCCTTGATTTTGTCCTCATACTGTTTCTGTGCGCCGCTGGCTTTCCGCTTCAAATAATTCTGATGAAGCCTGTCCTTGCGTTCTTCTTTTTTCTGCAGTTCTTCCTGTTCCTCCGGGGTTAAAGGAACCGGCTGTAAGGATGGTGGGATATAGCGCCCTAAAAAATTGAAGTAGATTTCAATTTCCTGCGTGGTGTTCTGGCTGCCTTTTCGGGCGCGTTCGTGGACAAGGATTTTCTCTACAAACTCGTTGAGCATGGTGTTTGTCAGAGTGTCAAAATTCTCATACTTATCAATTAGGGCTATAAATTTCTCTGCGGATTTCTGGCTCTGCTCATAGCCGGTAACAGCCTTTTCCAGCTCTGCAATTTCAATCTCAAGTGCATCCTGCTCTTTGGCATACTGTGCATCAAGCGCCTTATATCGTGCATCCGGCAGCTTGCCGAGGGCGTTGTCCTCATAGATTTTGCAAATCAGTTTTTCCAGTTCTCCGGCTCTCTTTTGGGCAGCAGCCAGACGCCTGCGCTTTTTCGATATATCGGCACTCTGTTGAGCAACCTGCGTCTCCTGAACAGTGTGAATAAATTCCGTCCGGTCATTTCTCGAATATTCAGCGATAGCCCGGAGCGTGTCGGAAACCAATGTCAGGACAGCACTCTCATTGATACGGTGTTGTGTAGAGCATAGTGTCCCACACGGAACTTTGGTATAATTGGAACAGGTATATTGAGAAACCCGCTTTCCATTGTTGGTGCGGTGGACATACATCTTGCCGCCGCAATCGGCACAATAGAGCAAGCCTGTGAGGGGAGCCGCTTCGCCCCAGCCGTTTGGATAACGCCGTACATTGCTGCGGATTTTCTGCGCCAAATCAAAGGTCTGCTGGTCGATAATGGCTTCATGGGTATTCTCAAAGATCGTCCATTCGTCCTCAGAAACATAGTGCTTTTCTTGTCCTTAAAGTGCTTGCGGGTCTTGAAATTGATGGTATGCCCTAAATACTCTCGTTTTTTCAAAATGTTCACGATGGTAGATGATCCCCATCCATATGGGTCTTTGACCGGCTTTGAACGGTTCACACCCTCGTTGAAGCGGGCAAGGTGTACGACAGGAATTTCAATCCGGTCTGTGGATAATTTGCAGGCGATCTGGTAAGGCCCATATCTCTCCAGCGTGAGGGAGAATATACGGCGTACCACTTCGGCAGCTTCCTCATCTACCAGCCAATGCTCCCGTTTTTCGTCTCATAAGTAGCCGTAAATCACAGTGCCGGTCAGGTGCTTGCAACTCATGCCTTTTGACTTAAACTCAGATCGGATTTTCCGGCTGGTATCACGGGCGTAAAATTCATTCATAATGTTGCGGAACGGGGTAAACTCGTCATCGCCTTTCAGACTGTCCACACCGTCGTTGATGGCAATCAGACGAACGCCTCGCTGCCGCAAAACCTCCATAACTTGACCGACCTTCAGATAGTCGCGTCCTAACCGGTTCATGTCCTTGATGACGATTGCCTCTACACGCCCTGCCTCCACTTCCTCCATCATCGCCAAAAATCCGGGGCGGTCAAAACGGGTGCCTGAGATACCATCATCGGTAAAGTGCGTAGGGTTGGGCAACCCATTCCGGCGGGCAAAATCCTCTAACATCTGCTTTTGAGACGAGATTTGTCAAGGTATGTTTTTGTAAAGGAGTGTGCAATTCGCATTGACAAGCAGCCTTCATTGACTGGATGCGGGGTAGCCTCTTCGGGCAGGTAGCCGGAATGGTGATATTCCCCTCAACACTTCTCGGCATTTTGCCGGTGGGCTGCCTTCTTTATTGATCCTTGATCCGCAGTCCGTTCTTCCTGATTTCCTCTGCCCAATTTCCCCGGGCAAGCAGGGTCACATCCTTTCCGGCGTGAAACAGATTCCTTTCCAGATTACACCCTAAAACACCTGCACCATATACCAGAATTTTCATTGCTTGCCACCAAATCTGATCTTTACAATCTGCATCTTCATCATTCTGTCACCGACTTTGGCAAGAAAACGGAAAAATCTGCTGACGGAGGGGTCTTTCAAATCATTGTAGCCCAACATATAGCCCCGGCTGGAGACCTGCAAACGGCTGTCCCACGCGCCGATCTCTTTGGGAGCGTCGGAAACCGCGAAATAAGCGCCCACATCCTTGATTTTCGCACTCTTGAGCCATGTCTTGGCGATCATCTTTACCGCCGTCCGATTTGCAGCGTCAAACACCAGCACACCGCCGGGGAAGGCGTCTGCCATACCCTGCACAAGAGCTTTGACCTGCTCGGTCAGAAAATAATAGAACACGCCGGAGGCAAAGAAAACCGAGCCGCCCGATGCATCGATTTTTGCAAACCACTCAGTATTATTCAAATCGCAGGGGATATTTTTCTCACGCTCCCCGGCGGGCAAAAGCTCGTTGCGCACGGCTATGACATCGGGAAAGTCCAGATTGTAGATTTTGCAGCTGCCGTTATCACAGCTTTTTCCGGTACTGTCCAGCCCGCAGCCCAGATTGACCACCGCCGCATTGGGGTGAGATTTCAGATAATCCCGCACCTCAAAAGCAAGGTCATTCTGCCGCATGGCCACCTCCAGTGAACCGAAACGCTGCATCAGGCTGCGGGATTTTTTCTCCGACTCAGAAAAATCGTAGTCAATCTCGTCAATCAGGCGAACCGCTGTTTCATCCCGGTAAAGATTCGGGTATAGTCCTGAGCAGACCTTCCGCGCAAACAGCGGGATGATCAGCGTTTCCTGTACCGTGTTTTTCTCGATTTTGTATTTCATGGGTATCTCCTTTCAGCGAACAAATATCATCATAATTGTGCCAGCACTGCCGAAATGACCGCCATGCCCACCGCGCCCTTGCGGGTACCGATGGCGCAAACCAAAATGAGCAGAACGCCAAGTCCTATGCCTTCCAAAATCACCTGTAAAATCATCATTTACTTCCTTATCCCAGCGCCACATCCAGCACCATCATCACGCTGAAGCCTACCGCAAAGAACACCGTTCCAAGATTCGAGTGCCGCCCCTGCGACATTTCCGGAATACCGGACATTGCCTCTTCCAGATAGGCGTCGTTTTCCGCCTTGTTCATTGCCCACACCAAGCGGCACACCGCTTTCCCGCTCAGAGTAGAGCAGGTGATCATGCCGTCATAAAGGCTGTTTCCACCTGTCATTCGGTACGCACCGCGAATGGCTTCTTTTCGTTCCATGGTTCTTCCTCCGTGTTTCAATCATCACACGACCGTTTCCAATCTCATTTTTTCAAAATGTCCACGATTTTCGCAAAGTCCTCCTTTGCCTCCTTGAAGATCGGCAGCATACAGTAGCAATGCACCATCTTCGGGCGGGCGGACACCGTATAGGGGACATTTGCCCGTTTGCAAGCTTCCTCAAAGTCCGGCAAAGCACCGTAGAGCACCTCGTCGGCAGAATAGAAGAAGTGAATATCGCCTACGCCGGTAAAATCTCCCCGGGAGCCGGAGAGCATATAGGCCGGCACATTCTCACAGCCATGCCGCATGAACTTCTCCACCGTCACCATAAAGGCATAGTCGATGGAAACGTCCCTTTCATCGAGTGCCTGCATCCGCGCTCTTTCCGCATCGTTCCACGGTACTTCACCGGGGGATACAACGACGATGTGTCTCGGCTGCGGCAGCGGCTCGGGCTGCGCGTTGTTGTGCGCCGCGATCCCCAAAGCCAGCGCACCGCCGGAGGAAAAGCCGCAGGTACTGACATTTCCGCCGCCATACAGCCCAATCATTTTCCGGTAACATTCGTAAACCATCGCATAGGTTTCGGTGATACAATACTCCATGCAGAGGGGATAAAACGGGAACCACACATCACAGCCGGGGATAAGTGTTATTTTCTTTTTATGTATAACGATGAGGGGATAAAACGGGAACCACACATCACAGCCGGTCTCGCGGCAGAGCTTGCGCATCACAGGCAGGTCGCCCTTATCGGGGCCGATCACCATGCCGCCGCCAAAGAAATAGAGAATCGCGCGCTCGGACGGCTTCGGATGTTCTCGCACAATCAGGCAGAGAAAGCCGTTTACCGCGATCGTTTCATAATATGCCTTGCGGTCGGTGGGCGTAAAAACGCCACGATGCCGGTTCTGCTTTTCAATTTCCTTTCTCAGTGCATCCTCCGGCAAGGCGAACGCCTTTTTCGCGCCGGAGAGCTTGTATACGCTGCGTAAGATAGATGCAAAGATACTCATGATTTAGCCCCCTCATTTCCACGCCGTAATGCAGAGCCAGCTTTTCTTTTTGTGTATCTGCACATCGTGAAAGCCCGCCTGCTCCAGATACATCTTCAGCTCGGCGTCCTTGTAGATGGTCATGCCGCCGATGATCTCCGTCCACTTCTTGTCCTTGTCCGTATCGCCGTTGCTTTCGTTGCAGATGAGTAATGTCCCGCCGGGCTTCAGCACCCGGTAAACCTCCCGGAAGCACTGCGGCAGATCGGGCCAGAAATAGACGGTTTCAAAGGCCGTTACCGCATCGAACCAGTCGCCTGCAAAAATCATATCCGCCACGCTGCCTTGCAGAACGGTGCAGCGGCCCTCCGCTATGGCGGCCTCGTTGACCTTTTTGGATTTTTCCACACTGACGGGGGAATAGTCAATACCCTTCACAATACCCTCCGGGCATTTTTTCAGAAGTCTCTTGATGTTCGCCCCTCCGCCGCAGCCGCAGTCCAACACCTTGGCGTCCGGCGCAGCATTCAGAAATTGAAGCCCCCACCGGGCCACGGCGCTGTGCCCGACATTCATCATGGCGACCATAATTTTCCCGCCAAAGCCCACGGGCTTGCGGGTGTTTTCAAAGAATGACATATCACACCTCCATTTTTACACACTCGGCATAGGTCAGCGGGAACGAGGCTTTCAGCACAGCGCTTTTCCGCACCGTCCAGCTGTTCTGCCTTAGGAAGCGCAGGTATTCCGCGCTCGTCCACTTGCTGTGGAGAGGGAAGCCTGCCAGCTTCATGAAAAATGCCCTGACCTTGCCGGTAAACGAGTTCCCTGCGTGGGTAAAGGTCGGCGCAATCAACACGCCATCGTCTTTCAGCACCCGGCGAATCTCGGCAAGGGCTTTCTCCGGCTGCGGCACGATATGCAGTGCGTTGGACACGATCACCACATCAAAGGACTTATCTGCATAGGGCAGGCGGAACATATCCTGCACGGAAAAGTGCAGCTTTGCAGATTGATTATCCCGCTTTGCTTCAAGAATCATCTCCGCAGAGGCGTCCGTCGCCTCGATGTGCGCCGCCGCGTTTACGATGTGTTTTGCGATCAATCCCGTGCCGGTCGCCAGCTCCAACACCGTCTTGGCTTTTACAACCGGCCGGATCAGCACATACATCTCGTCATACGCCACCCGATCCTTTCGCATAAAGCGGTCATAACGTCCGGCATTTTTGTCCCAGAAATTCTTGTGTTCTCGCATCTCTTTCATTCCTTTCGGCGTTAGATTCATCTAACCGATACGCACAGTTGTGCGGTTAGGGGAGGCTAACTGGCATGTCTTGAAAAAGCTGCATTTCTGCGGCCTTTCGGCTTATTCAAATAGCTCCCTGCAAGCACCGTACACCAGCGTTTCCAGCACCTGCGGGTATAGCTCCCCGATCTGCTCCTTATGGGAAACTGTGAGAATCAGTCCCTGCACCGTGGCGGCAGCCAAAGAGATGCCGCCACTCGGCACAAGGTCATATTTTTCCAGAAGCTGACGGATGTGCGTCTCGTCATCGTGGTAATGGATGTTTTTGACATCCTCCGGCAGTCTCTGCAAAAGCAGCTTCGCATCGTTTTCAATGAAAACCATGTCGCCGGTATCGGACAGCCTCCGGCAGACGGCCAGAACCGCCTCTGCCGCGCGCTCCGACGATGGCAAGCCGTTTGCTTCGCTCAGTGCATGGTCAGCCACTCCGTAAAGCTCGGAGTGGATACTTTCCAGAACTGCGAAGAAGGCCATCTCCTTGGATTCGTAGAATTTATAAAACGAGCCTTTTGCGATACCGACAGCCTTTGTCAGTTGATCCACGGAGGTTTTCTTCATCCCCAGTGTGACGGCGCAGCGTCTTGTTTCCTTCAGCAGCGCCTTGTGAAGTTGTTCTGTTTCATAGTCGGTAAAAGCCAAGCCCACGCCTCCTTAAATATGACCAATTCGGTTCTTTTGGTCATATTATACCGCGTTTCTTTCTGTTTTGCAAGAGGTGCGGAGAAAAAATCACTAATCAAAAGGGGTTCAGCGTTGCAGAAAGAGACGCTGGAATTCCGATAATCGTTGTCGCCGCGGTAAAAGAAACTATATCGTAAAAGGGCATCAGAGCGAAGCATCCAAACGCTGCGTTCTGATACCCTTTTTGTTTCATATTGCACAGATGGGGTGATTGCAAGGAGAAGAACAGAAATTCACACAACATGAATGACGTATTCACATAATACTACTGCTTTTGCGCTATCATTAACGTTCGATCTTGCATCGATCCGTTTTAAGGTGAGACCTTTTAAGTTGCTCCGTACTCCTTCGCCGCATGATCATCTGCCGCGCCTGCCGATTCTCCGCATCCTCTCCGGCAGTACGAAGTTTCATAGGCAGCTCCTTTCGCCATTAAGCAAGACTCCATCCAGCCGCACTCTTTCGGATATTGACAAAATCCTGATAGATACCGGGCTGTTTCAAAAGTTCCTCATGGTTTCCTTGCTGTGCAATCTGGCCGTTGTCTATAACTAAAATCTGATCAGCAGTTTGGATCGTATTCAGACGATGAGCAATTACAAGCAGGGTCTTTCCCTTCACCAATTCGGAAATAGCTTCCTGAATATAGCTTTCATTGTCTGTATCCACACTTGCGGTAGCTTCGTCCAAAATGACGATAGGCGCGTCTTTCAGGATACAGCGTGCAATCGAAATACGCTGCTTTTCGCCCCCAGAGAGTGTCGCACCGCCTTCGCCAACCACCGTTTTGAACCCCTCAGGCAGAGCCATAATGAAATCATAGCAGCGGGCTTTTCTGGCAGCCTCATAAACTTCTTCTTCCGTAGCATCCGGTTTTCCCATACTGATATTGTTGTAAATGGTGTCCTGAAACAGATACACACGCTGGAATACCATGCTGATCTGATCCATCAATTCCGACAGAGGTACATTGCGAATATCCACGCCCCTTATCGTCACATTGCCAGATTTTACATCCCAAAGTCGCGCCAGCAAGTTTGCAATGGTGGACTTACCACTACCGGATGGCCCAACCAGTGCTGTCATAGAATTTTTCTTCATGGCAAAACTGATATGATGCAGAACCTCTTTGTCCTGATAAGCAAATGTAACATCGTTGAACTGGACTTCTGGCTGTCCTGGCTGTGCCTGAGCTGGAATATGCTGCTTGCCATTGTCGGAAAGTTCTGGTTCGTCCAGTACCGCTTCAATGCGATCAAGAGCAGCGTTCATAACGGTCAGTCTGGATGCTTCTCCATAGAGAGCCTTCAACGGGCCAAAAAGATCAAATACAAACAGCAGAACACCCAACACATAAGCCAAAGAAAGCACACCGCTCTGTTCCAACACAATAGACAGGCCGAAAATTGCCGCAATACCAATACCATAAAGGATATTCAGCCCCATTGTCCACGGGGTCATTTTCTGTTCAAAGTCAAGCGATGTATTTCTGGAACGCTTGAAATTGCCGGACAATTCTTCGGATTTTTCTCCAAGCAGGTTATAGCTCTTAATAACACCAATGCCCTCCACAAAAGACAGCACCGCATCGGTCAGCCGTTCGCTCTGCTCCTGACGGCCTGCTGCTTCTCGCAGGGAAACTTTGTTCATCCCCTTAGATACCAGCCATGCCAAAATAGTAACTATCGAGGCGATCAAGCCAAGCTGCCAATTCAGATAAAACATGAACGCCAGCAAAAGCAACGAGGATAGCAGATAGCTCATCATGTTTCCCAGCGTACTCATAGAAACTTCTTCAATGAACACCATGTCGGTACTGAGGACTGAACTAATCTTGCCAATATTGCCGGAAGTGAAATATCCCATGGGAAGTTTCCGCAGATGACCACCCAATTCGATACGCTTGTCAGCAAACATCAAATATCCTGCTGCACTTTGCAGGCTGTCACTAAGATAGTGGACGAACATCTGAACCAGCACAACAGCAGCAAGGCCAAGTCCCACATAAAGGCAAGTCTGCCCGGTAATTGTCTTGCTTGCAAATCCGCTCAAAACCACAAAGGCCAGAAAAATCGGCATTTTGGACAGAATGGATTCCAGAAACGCACAAACAAATGCGCCCTGAATACGGCTCTTATAACGGCCAGAAAGTTTCAATATTCTTGAAAACAAAGCAAACATTTATTTCCCCTCCTTTGCAGTATGTACTTTCCACTCGGCGCTGTCCTGTGCCGCTTTCCACAACTTTTGATATTCTGGGCAGGACTGGATCAGCTCCTGATGTTTACCCGTTGCAACCAGCTTTCCGTGATCCATAACACAAATCTGATCTGCGTTTATAATGGCTGGTAATTTGTGCGCGATAACCACAAGGGTTTTACCTTTTACAAGTTCTGCAATGGCAGCCTCCATCTTTTCCTCGTTTTCAGGATCGGCATAGGCAGTTGCCTCGTCAAGCACCACAATAGGATCATCCTTTAAGATTGCCCTTGCCAGAGAAATACGCTGGCGCTGACCGCCGGAGAGCATTTTTCCTGCATCACCAGCCATCGAATGAATACCCTGCGGAAGTTTCTCAAGGAACTCCATACACTGAGCTTTCTTTGCGGCCTCCACCACTTCTTCATCCGTTGCGTTTAACCGACCAAGCCGAATGTTTTCGAGCAGAGAGGTGTTGAACAGGTATTGATCCTGTGCCACATAGGAGATACGGCTGTTCAGTGCTTCAAGACTCATATCGCAAAGTTTCTGTCTTCCGATAGAAATGCTGCCTTTCTGCGGGTCATAATAGTGAATCAGCAGTTTTGCCAATGTACTCTTGCCGGAGCCAGATTCACCAACAAGAGCTGTTTTCTGTCCAGCCTTTGCCGTAAAGGAAATATCATGGAGAACTTCATCCATGGTCACCACAGGCTTTCCATCTGGTCCGGGTTGTGTGTTCTGATAGCCAAAAGAAACATGATCATAAGTAATTGTGTCATCTTTCCCGTGGAACGCATCCTCTGTCTGCTGAAGCTCCGGTGCATCCAGCACTTGCTCCAATGCAGAAATTTTATAGTTGAGCTGGGGCATGGTAGGCAGGAAACCAAGGGATTTCAGCAGCGGCATACCGATACTCAAAGAAAGACACAGTACCAAAATCAAATTAGGAAGAGTTGACCAACCGGAAAGAACGAACCATGCGCCCACAGGCAAAGTCAGAATAATGGTGCATGGAAGCAGACTACTGTAAATTGCCATCCACGGCCACGCCGCCTTATACCACGCCAACGTATAGTCCCGGTAATCTGATACATCTTTGCGGAACCGCTCATAGGAATCTGCGTCCTTATTGAATACCTTGACAACTTCCATACCGTTAATGTACTCAATAATGGTATTGTTCATCTTTTGTCCGGCCATATAGTAAGGCCCCATTTTCTTCATGCCGACGGAATACATCGTCATCATGGCAATCAGACTAATCGGAATAGATGCCAGCGACAGAAGCGCCAGTTTCCAATCCACAAAGAACATTGCCACATAAACCGCAATAGGGATCATCAGGTTTGCAATTCCCTCCGGCATGGAGTGAGCCAGTAAAACTTCCAGACTGTCTACATCATCCACGAACAGCTTTTTGACTGTGCCGGTGCCTTTATCCTGAATGACACCGAGGGGCAGCTTTTCAAACCGTTTTTGAAGTGCCGTTCGCAGACGGAGCAGCGTGTCATAAGCGGCTTTGTGAGAAAGATTCAGTCCCCAGCCATAGAAAAGGGCTTGCAGCACCAGACACGCCAAGACAAGAGCCACGCGCGAAATGATAAAGGATGCTCCAATAGATTCACCCATGACCAGCGGCGCTATCACCTGATAAGCCAACACAAAGGGCAGGACACCCATCAGGACGCTGACCAGCACGATGGCCGTTGCTGCATAAAGCCCCTTCTTATGAGGCCCTGCATACTCAAATACTTTTTGAAACATAATTCCAACCTCCTTATCAGTTAAAATATTTTTCGGACAGCGTTTTCAAAATTTCTGGTGAAAGCCTTTGATTTTGAATAGCCCCGTCATCATCCAACTGAACCACCTCCGTACAGGTACGAACAATAAATTCAAAATCGTGTGACACCACAAACACGATCACACCAGAGCTTGAAAGTTGTTCGATCAGTTTGCTGACACGCACCATAGAATCGTAGTCCAAACCACTGGTAGGCTCGTCAAAGTAGATCACTGGGCTGCCCTTTACGATTGCCGCACCGATAGTAACCCTCTGCTTTTGACCACCTGAAAGGGATGCCGGATGCCATTCACGGTAATCTGATAGTTCCAGTGCTTTCAGCGTTTCATCCACTTTTTCTTTGCAATCATCCTTCATACCAAGGGATAGTTCTTCCTCCACACTGCTGGCAAAAAGCTGATAATCCGTATCTTGCATGACAAGATAGGAAAGTGCCCGCCGCTGGCGTGGTGTAAGTTTTTTACCGTCAAAGCAGACCTCGCCACGCTGCTGCTTTAGCAGACCCGTTAGAATAGATAAGAGGGTCGTTTTTCCGGCTCCGTTATGACCCAGAATACCAATCACATCTCCTGCATGAGCTTCAAAGCTGACATTGTGGAAAATATCCGGCCCTTTCTTGTAGGCAAAACTTAAATTGTGAACTTCCAGCCGATGTGTCTCGTCCTTTGTATGTGGCTTTTCCTGATAATGTTCTGCATCGCGTTCCGGGTATGCTGTCCGCAGACCATAAGAAATTCGTGTTTCTTCAGGCAGAGAGCAAAACTGTTCCCTTGTGAACTCATGCTCAATTTTTCCATTCTGAATGAGAAAGGCTCGGTCAATCAGATCGCGCAAATAATAAAAACGATGCTCTACCACAAAAATGGTGTATCCAGCGTGTTTCAGTTTTCCCATAATTTCTGCCAGCCGTTTGGTAGCGGCATAGTCCAGATTGGCCGATGGTTCATCAAAAATATATACTTTTGGCACCAGCGCATAAACAGAACCGATTGCGATCTGTTGTTTTTCCCCGCTGGATAAAGCAAAGATACTTCTGTTCAAGTAGTCTACCAATTCCAACTCTTTCGCCGCTTTTGCAATGCGGTCAATCGTTTCCTTGCGGGGCAGTCCGAGATTTTCGCAGCCGAAAGCCAATTCCCGCGTGGTATCCGTCATAAAGAACTGAGAACGTGGGTCTTGGAATACCGTTCCAAGCTGTCCGGCCAATTCAGACGGCTTCATTTCCAGCAGCGAATGACCGTCCATGAGCAGATCCCCTTGGATTTCTCCGGGATAAAAGTGCGGAATCAGACCATTGAGCGAGCGGATCAGGGTTGTTTTGCCGCAGCCGCTTCGCCCAGTCAAAAGAATAAATTCTCCTGTCTGTACGGTCATATCAATGCCACGGAGGGTAAAGTCTTTGCTTTCTTCATAACGAAAGCTGAAATTCTGAAATGAGATCATCGTCACACCCTCCATAAAATGATTTCCCCGATTTTAGTCTGGTCGATAAACAATAACCCGACCAAAAAGAGGATACCCAACAGCGATACCACAATTTCCCGCCACGAAAAACGGATTGGCCGCAGCGCATATCGTTTGCACTCCAACTCCAGACCGCGTGTTGTGCCGGATGCTGCCAGTTCATCGGTAACTTTCAAGCACCGCATCAGCAGAGGTATCAAAATATATTCTATGGTTGCTAACGGATGGGATACCCGTTTCCACACAGTATCGCTGATACCTCGAATATCCATCGTGCTTCGGATTTGTCGGTATTCAATCCGTAAAGTAGGGATATATCGGAACATAACAACAAGGGGAATTGTGACCGCCTGGGGCAACCGCATCCGTTGAAGTGCCACCATTAAGTCATCCATGTATGTAGTTCGTAATATCCAAAGTCCCATCATCATGATAGGGATCAATTTTAAGACCGTCACGCCGAACACGCTCATAATCACACTTAAAACCGGAACTTGGACATAACGGAGCAGGGCATTGAGATAAGCAACAATAATATAGGTCACTATCATTTTGACAGCCCATTTTCCACCGTTACCCAAGGCAATAAACAGCCCATAAACCAGCATGAGCGCGAGACTGACAACTTCTCCGGCCAGAAAATAACTGACAAAACCAATGCAGACCAAAAGAAGTATCTTGCAACGTGGGTCGAGGAGCGCAGAGCCATGTAAGGGCTGGCGCTCGATTATTTGTTTAATTTGTGCTTCTTCCATTCAAATGTCTCCCTATAAAAAATCAAAGCGCGGGACTGTTCTCAGCCCCACGCTCTGAAGTCAGGCAGCCCGCTTGCCTGTATTGCCTGATAAAGTTTCAGGGGGCTGATCCTGTTATTTTACTGAAACAAGTCCAGCTTTGATAAAGTGTTTTTTCAATGCTTTCTGACCGATAAAGCCACCAATCAGACCGCCCACCAATCCGGCAGCAACAATGACTACCAGCATGGGAACGGAAGTAATGTTCAACATTCCCTGAATGTACTCCGGGGCAATATTGTTTTTCTCCATTGCTCCGACAAACGCGCTTTGAAGAAATTTGATAGGGCAGATAGCACTAAAAGCAAAAATAGCACTGAACAGCGCATAGGCTGCCATCATGGACTTCATTGTAATTTCATTCCGGCTCATAACCAGGAAATCGCAGATGACACCGCCAATTATCAAACCGATAGGAATGAACCAGAAAGCACCCACCAGCAGAAACAGGATAGCCTGAATTGCGGCGCAAATGGTAAACACGCCTTTCTTCGGTACCTTAGCCAGTAGAAGCATCATAACGATACCATTCGGGATTGCAACAACGGATGGGTAAAATACATTTGTCACCGGACCTGCCACGCTCATAATAGTGCTGATAATCATGCAGATGATCCACATGAGGGCCGTTAAAACACCGATGAGAATAAAATCTTTCGCATTTAGCTTTTGTTTCATACTCTTACCTCCTCATAATAAAATGTAACGCGGTTAGTTTTTTCTAACCACGCTACATAGAATATCAGTTATATTAGACTAAACCAACCCAAAACCAACCCGATTTAACCCAAAAACCGTCAATCTTAACTTTTTATCTAAACAAATCTACTTTCCGGATAATTTTTGGGAGATACACCATATTTTTTTTTAAATGCGGCAGCAAAATTGCTAGGTTTTCCATATCCAACAATTGCAGCGACTTCACTTACGTTCCAATCTCCTTCTAAAAGAAGTTGTGCCGCCTGAGTTAATCGTTGTTCGATGACATATTGGTGGATTGGCATACCGTAAAATAGTGAAAATCCACGAGTCAGTTTCGTCATACTTAAGTGTACTAGACGGGATAGTTCTTCACATGAAGGTGCAAAGGCAAGTTGACAATCTATAATACGCTTAGCCTCCATAATAGCGGTTCTTTCGGTACGGGATATGGAAATATTTTTCCCCATAAGAATATCCTGCTCAAACACTTCACCTAAATAAATAGACAGTAATTCCAGCAATTTGCCGTCAAGATATAGATAGCCTAAGCTACCTCGGTATTGGGTAAAACAACTTAGATCTGTTAAAATCTGTTTCATATTAGGTGTTACTGGAACTTTCGAAATTTCATTCAACAGTTTCTCCTCATAAACTGTAGCTTCACATTTTTCAAAATATTCCTCAAGAATATGCCTAAAATATGTAAGAGGAATTTTAATACTCTTAAATGAATATTCGCTATCCTTTTTATAGCAAATGTATTCTGTTCCTCCATGGCCAGTATAAATACAAGATTCATTTTTTTGTATACTCACAGACCTATAATTACCTGTCATTCCCCATGAAATTCCATCATTTAAGCAAAAAATTATTTGAATATATTCATTACTAACAGGACCTTGAACATTCATATCGCTTTCATAACACATTTTCCAATCAGCTAAAATTACACCATGCTTTATTTTTGTCTGAGAAATATTTCCTTTTCCTATTTTTAAAGGAATATCCATAGTAATCATTTGAGGAGAATTCAAAAGTAATTTGTAATAAATTTCATTTAAAGACCTATTTTTTGCCAACATACCATTTCCTCTCACAAAAGTTAGTTGTTTCTAATTGGATTATATGACTTAATTTTTTTTTAGGCAAGTCCCAAATTTCTTGTACTCTTTTTGCTTTTTTATTTTTTTCTGGCAAATAATAATGTATCTGATACTTTTACACATCTAAAATTTGCATATGATAACTCTTTTAATACTGCTTCCTCACTCTCATAATTCCAGTTCATTGGACAAGTTATTTCTCTAATCACCTTATTTTTATAAGAAATTCTATATGAAATCACCCATTCACATTTCTCCTTATTATTACAATTTATCTCTTTTATAAATGTTTCATATCGATTTTTACCTTGTTGTGCAATGGATATTGGTGTTCCAATAGGTACTGAAAGAAATTTTTTATTCAAAACTCCAATCAAAACAGGTGTACCCGTTTTTAATTTTTTCTCAAAAGTTTCCCACAAAGATTCTCTTTCTTCTTTTGTTAAATGTCCTAAGACACCCATACATAGTACTCCGCTTATATCGTCCTCAAAACTTGTCAAAATAAAAGAGACACCGACAAATATCAATGTCTCAAGATATTTTCTATTATTCTATTATGCTACTTTCCCCTCCCCTCTGCTGTCAAATTCTATATGTATCTGCCCTGTGGACTCCCATGTTTCACATGGAATTTCCATATATTTTAAAAATATGTTTCATTTCTAAACCTACATCTTATACTGACCATATACATAAATCATAATGTCTCGGATATCTCAAACAGCCTGCTTTATAGCCGCATACGAATTTTGTATTTCTCACCTATATATTGCAAAGAAATTCAAGATATTCCAGAACTTTCTTATAATCTGTTTATGTACATTGACTTTGCTGATTTGTACTTGTTGTCTGTCATATTTTTTCAACACAAAAAGGCCATTTAGAAATTTTCATTCTAAATGACCTTATTTATTACAAAGGCAGGAGGCCTTTGGCTTCTTAATGTTTTACTCCCGGTCAGATCCGGAACCAGCGTTTCTTATCTGTATCTACAGATACAAATACAAATTTCACAAGCCTATTAACACAAGATATTGTTGTAGTCAATTATGTATTTCCATATATGGCATCTCATACCATTTTCAATGAAATATCCTGTATTTCATTCTCCATTTCCTGCAAATTAGATGTCCATACGCCTTCTGATACCAGAATCTGCTTGATACTTTTATATATATCATCATTCAACATATTCGTTGCCTTCACTGCTGCATAATCATTTCCAGCAGTACATTTTCCCATCAGCCTTTCAAATCTTGTTTTATACTTTTTCTGATAACCAACCTCTTGCAGATCTTCATAAATTTCTTCCATATGCTGATAGATATTTTCCCACTGTTCCATACGAATTCCCATTACCCGTACAATATCATTTAATCCAATTGCTGTTATCGTATTTTTTCCGATTTTTTCATCATCTATACCTACTAGTCGAAATGGATTTTTCTTTGCCAGACCTATATAATCTGCTGGTTTATCCATACAGGGGTTTACGAGCCGATCTTCATTATCATTTTTCTTTCTGTTACATCGCAAACAAGCTGGAAATAAATTTTCCCACTCTACCACTAACCCTTCATGCGACTTTTTAGGTAAGAAATGGTCAATCGTTACATCTTTCGATTCAATTCCCAAAGCACATTCACAATACGAACATTTTCCATGGCTCATTTCCAGCAGTGCTTCTTTTAATGTTTTTTTTATTTTAGGTGAATTCCAGACATCTTTTTCTTTATCCTTTTTATATAGTTCTGTGAGCTCTTCTTTTACTTCATCAGTAAGCTCTTTCGGGCATTCTCCTCTATTGAGTTTTATCATCTGGTTCAATCATCTCCATGTCTAACTTCATAATCTTTCTTTCCTGACTCTCCGGATGTGTCATTTCCAGCAGCTTTTTATATAGATTTTTTGCCAGTTCATAATCTTCCGCATCTACCGCATCTGAGAATTGTTTGATCAGCATATTATACAATGGAGTTTTTCGCTCAACCCCCATCATCTGTTCCTGTATATTTTCAATACTCCAGCCATTATAATTTCCCTGTTCGCCCGCATATTGCATTTTACTGATGTCATAGATTTCACTTGCTGCTAATGCCTGAATGATAAACGGGGAATGCGTTGAAATGATAAACTGACATTTAGGAAAAGTCCTTCTCAGATCTTCAACGATTGTTTTTTGCCACTTTGGATGAAGATGCAGATCCAATTCATCAATCAATATAACCGCTTCCTCTTCCAAAGGATTTACAGACTGCGGATTTGCAATCGCAAGTCGTTTTGCAATATCTGCCACTACTGAAAGAACTGCTTTATAGCCACCACTTAACTGGTCAATCTGCAGATCAATTCCTTCACTATTTGTCAGAAGCATTCTTGACGGATTTAACTCTATTCGTAAATTACTATAACCTGGGATCATCCTCTCCAATGCTGTCCTGACACAATCAAGTCGTGGATTTTTATAATCGGGGTTTTCCCTCAGTCCTCGTAATTCAATGTCTTCCTCTGTCTTAAACCAATCATAGAAATCCCTGAAATAATTAACATTGTCAAAGCAGTTCCGTAAAGAATCCATCACTTCAAAATTCTTGATATGTCCACGTCTTGGAACCTCTCTTATAATCCTGTCTGTTCCATAATAAAGAACTAATGGCAGATATCCGGCTGTAACACATTCTATATATTTTTGTTTTAATTTTTTCAAATCATTCCCATTTTGTCCTCTTATCTCAATTGCTTCATCATAAGGAAAAATGGAAGCTTTTCTCCTTTTATTGGTCCATGTGTATTTTGCACCTTCAAGATCAATACCAAGCGTTACCGCTACACTTGAAGTTCCTTCTTTAATATCCGTGTTACTTAAATCACATTGTTTCACAGCCTCCCCGTTTACTGCACGCAGTACGGGAACAAACGCTTTGGTGATGGACTCCAGAATCGTTGTTTTACCGCTTCCATTGTCTCCAATTAAAGCCACAAAATTTCTATTTGCGAAATCTAATGCTGCAGAACGCATATTTCTAAAATTTATTATCTCTAAAAAATCTATTTTCACTGTATCACCTTCTACATTCTATTGTAATATCTGCATTATACCGCATACGCCAGTTTACCCGCAACCGTTTTAATTATTATATCCTACATTTTTATAATCACAGCACAAAGCTCTGCCATTCCATGCATTCATGAAAGGCAGCTCCTGTTTCTCTATTTCTTGTTCATTATCCTCTTCAACTTTCTGACACTGATCTCGATTACATCATAAAATAGAGATTCTACCGTCTCCCTGTCACATGTAAATCTTCTCTTTATCTCAGGTCATAATTTTTCGATTTCAATATCTAATGTTTTAGAAATTACATAATCTGCGACAGAAAATGTTCTTGCCAAAGCTATTGACTCCATATTACTTGCCCTTTCTTATCTTTTCCCTTTAATGCACATCATCTTTGCTGCAAAGTGTACGATATGCTTCTGCATCCTCCGGCATATCGTTCCTTTCATATATCTCAGCAATATATTCGGCTGTCAGCAGAACATCTTCATATGCTTCCAGTTCATTGTCTATTTCCATAGAAGCCCGGTAATTTTCCAGTGCTTCATTATCCCTATGGAGCTTATCATACACAAGACCTAAATTAAAATAACCGATACTGATTTGCCCGTGTATTTCAGGAAGGGTCTCTTTTTTAATCGCCAATGCCTCACTAAATATATCTGCCGCATCATTAAGTATTCCCATTTCATAATAAATCAGGGCAAGATTATTTAAACTGATTGCATAGTCCAAACTCCTCTTCCCATAAATATCTTTGCGTATATTCAACCCTTCTGTGCATATATCAATAGCATCTTCGTATCTTTCCATCTCCCGATATGCAGTTGACAGGTTATCATATACTGTTGCCAGAAATGCTGAATCCTCTGTAGAATTTTCACGGTACTCCCGTATAACTGTTTCAAATAGTGAAATAGCTTCGCCATACCTTTCTTCACTGGCATAGACCTGAGCAATATTATTTTTTGTTGCCAAAACCATCGGATGATCTGATGCATAAATCTCTTCTCTTATACACAGCGCACATCCATACAAATCTTCTGCTTTCGGATAGTCTCCTTTACTCCGGTATACAAGCCCCAGATTATTATAAATATCTGCTTTAAATGAAGACGGACCTGGCCAGATTTTATCCGCAATTTCTAAAGCCTCATTTAAACAATCCAGTGCTTTATCATATTCTGTAAGTTCATAATAGATCAATCCAATACTTCCATAGGATTGAATAATGTCTGGATGCTCTCTCTTTAATGTTTTTTGTTTTATTTCTAAAGCTTTTTGAAATAGGGAAAGTGCTTCTGAATATTTTCCCATATTATCATAAAGCAACGCATACCCATCATAAAAGGCAGCCATTTCCGGATGAGGCTTGTCCCCATAAATCTGCTTCATCCCCCGTTCCGCCTTCTGATAATAGGATCTTGCCTTGTCGTAATCTCCCGGATATCCACGCTCCCTAAAAAAAGAAGCCATATCGGAGTAATGTGTACTCAACTGTAGAATATCGGTTTCCGGATTCCGTTCAAATTTGTCTGCCGCCCAGAAATATAGTGCTTCAGCGCGATCCGATCGGTTCAGTTTTACATATATTCCTGCCAATAACTTTATAAGCACAACAACTTCAATATCGTCGGACGAATAATATTTTTTACGGATTGCCAGAGCTTTCCTCAAATACGAAAGAGATTTTGAAAATTGATACATATTATAGCTTACGTCTGCAAGATTGTAGTAATCTGAAGAAACGGTAATGGAATTCGGCCCGGACACTCGTTCATCTATTTCTAATGCCCTTTGAAAAAACTGATACGCATTATCATAGTTTCCTATATCATAATAAATATATGCAAGATTTGTCAGGAACTCTGCATCCTGTTCATTGCACAAATGGTTCCATAGCACATCCGAAATGGACCATGAAAACGGAATCAAATAAGACTTTTCTGCACCATGTTCCTGCTCTCCACAATCCATTTCTTTTGTAATGGAATGGATCACATATCTGCATTTTTCATATAAATGCTCCTCATTCTGAAACCGTATGGCAGAAGCGATAACAGAATGCATGATATATGTTGAAACAAGCTTTCCGTCGCTTTTAAGCCAACCAGTCTTTACCAGATATTCCAACTGTGACTTATGTTGAATCTCAATCCAATTTCTCACAGCTTTATATTGGAATGGGATTGCCGGTATCACGGAAAGCTGGCACAGCAAATCCTTATCTTGGATACGACACTTTGAAATCGTAAATAAGATTTTTAATTGTTCTGTTATCCTCTTTTCCGATTTCAATAATGGATGATGCGAATCAACATTTTCATTACTTATTCGAAATCCTTTTTGAACAAGCAACACATAAAACTCCTGCAAAGTTTTTTCTTCCATATTAGCTGTCTTTGCCAAAAGCTCCAGCATTACCGTATGATGTTCTATTAATCCCAGAATCTTATCCAAGTAATGATTATCGTGATCTCCCACATAATAATGATAAAAGATATCCCGGCAGTCTTCCTCTGGCAAATGGTCTACGGAATATCTATAAAGCCCGCCAATCTTTTCCGTTCTACTCGTTACCAGTATCCTGCAAGGCAGGTCTCCCAATCTTTCAATATCCGGATCCTGTCCTATCGTTTCCACATTATCAATTACAATCAGCAACTTCTCGCGCTGGATTTGTATCACATTGTATATATGTTCCCATGCCTCGTCCCTGTCTGTATACCCTTTTGTATCATGAAACGCCTCAATCAGAGAATCTTTCAACTTTCCATTTGTATATGTAACCCAAGCAATCTGATAAACGCCTGTAACATCACAGGACATGGAATAGATTTTTTTCAAAACAGATTTTGCCGTTTCCGTTTTACCTATCCCGCCTATCCCATATAGAAGCACCGATTTCCCGGATAAAACAATGGTAGTCCATAATTCATTTTCAAGTATCGTTCTGTCCACATAGAACGAATCAATATCTGTAGGCGGATCAGATATATATTCCGGTTTTTCCTGCTGGGCTTCTTTATTCTCTTTCATAACAGTCTGCAACAATGCCAATACCTGGTCTATTTTTTTATCCTGTTCCCTTTGTAGTTCGCCACTTAGCTGTATGTTATTCATCATAAACATAGGACACAAGATGTCATCTTTTATGATTTGGTCCTGAAAAGTGCGATACCACGCCAGGATATCATTCTGCTTTGCATATGCAGAATAGCGACGCAGTATGTTTGCAATCCGCTCAGGTGTTAAATACCCTTCCCGGCACCACGCATCAAAAATACATTCGCAAATTGCAGCGGATACATCTTCACTAGTCCCTTTGCAAAGATATTCCCCAACACTTTTCTCGATTGCTCCATATAACCTGCATTCAAACGAATCAGGCTTATCGCCTATTCTCTTTTTCAATTCTGTCCAGATTTTGCCGGTACCGATATCGGCAGCTTTCTCCGTCAGATATCCCATTACCGTAAATCCGGCAATCTCTTTTGTTGCTGCTGATATAATGATTGATGCCAGGCCCATATGTATTCCTCCACATTCTCTACTTATGACAGGTTCATCATCAAGTAATTACTTCCGAAGTTGCCCCCTTACCATATTCCCTTTTCATAAATTATCATACAAACAAATCCGTCTTGTCAATAAAGTATGGAAAATATCCCTGATTCTCCTTTACAATTTATAACATTTCTATTTCCCCGGCAAACATCATTTGA
This sequence comes from Blautia sp. DFI.6.71, assembly GCF_020593585.1. NCBI lineage: Bacteria > Bacillati > Bacillota > Clostridia > Lachnospirales > Lachnospiraceae > Blautia > Blautia sp. DFI.6.71. Next base: position 36,577 of record NZ_JAJDMJ010000002.1, on the reverse strand, counting down.
ACACACCAAAACTCTTTTCACTCTTTCCGGCCGTTTGCGTTCTTAATAATAGCAATGATCGCCAGAACTATTTCCTGGTCGCATCGCTCCAATCCTCTATATAATTCAACCAGATCGTAATATTCTTCCAACGTTTTGCCCATTTCTACTGCACCTACTACATCTCTTTTGACATCTGATGTTCCAAGCAGATAATCCGTTGTCACATTAAAATAAGCTGCCACCTTTTTAAGAGATTCCACTTTGATAGATGCAATGTTCATTTCATATTTACTAAGCTGCTGCTGTGTTATTTCTAATTCTGTCGCCAAAGTTTCCTGTGTTAACCCCCGTTTTTCACGGAGCTGTCTGATACGATTTTCCATAATCAATCTCTCCTCTGCTTATTCATAATATCATGCTAACTCAAACAGCATACTTTGACACAAATAATAGAAGTAACCAGATACTCAATTATCATTTCCTCTTGCATTATCATAACAAAAAAACAGAGGGTTTCTAATTTATATTTTATCTACTTGTATTTCTTTTTTTTAATGGTAAAATGGAGAATATATTTTATACATAGGAGTACAGTATGAAAGTTTATTTTTTACCAATAACAAACACTAATTGGGAAAGACATGACACTGAATTGTTACATTATCTATCCGAATATCGTAAGAATAAAGTATTAGCTTACAGATACGATATTGATAAAAAATTATGTCTTTACGCAGCCCTTTTAGTTCGTATGAAATTGATATTGCTAACTGGTATTCCAAACAATAAACTAAATTTTTCCTTTCTTTCAACGAAAAAACCAGTATTTTTGTCTAATTCTTTATATCATTTTAATTTTTCACACACACGTAATGCAATTTTATGTGGAATTTCTTATTCTAATAATATTGGTGTTGATATTGAAAATATAAATACTGCGCCCTTTGAAATTATTGATAGCACTTTTCATTCGGATGAAAAAAATTATGTTATCTCATCAAAAAGTCCAGATATCGCCTTTTACGAAATCTGGACTCAAAAAGAAGCTTATATGAAATATAAAGGTGTTGGTTTAAATGACGATCTTACATTAGTAAATACAAAGCATCCTAAACTACTTCCATATTTCCTTACCTGGAAAAATGGTAACTATATATGCTCAATTTTTTCCGATGACATTTCCTCTGTTAATATAGAAACTATCAACGAGAAACAAATTATTCAGTTTTTTCTTTAATTAATTTCAAGCATATTCTTTCGGGTGGTTGTACATCAATAATTTCATAGTCTGAAAGATTGTTTGAAAACCATTCCCATTTTTTACACAGTTCCAACTGTTTCTGAGCAAACTTCAGATATACTGCACGATTTTCTGTTACATTAACATATTCATTCAAAACATTAAAAATACTATACGGCCAAAGATTGCTGTATTCCTCCAAATAGGTAATCTCTTCATTATCCGTCAGTCTTACCAAAGCCGGATAGTCCTGAAACTGACTATATAATTCTAAACTTCCATCTCGTGATCTTTCAACATATCTTTGGGGTTTCCACATAATTATCCCATCTGTATCACTTAAACTCAGTGTACCTGCATTGAATTCTACGCTAATTCTATGTAGAAAAATTGTACTGTTATCCTCATTAAGTGGATCCATCTGATTTTGTATTTTTAGTAGTACAGGTATATCTGATATTTTTCCATACATTATTGTTAGTGGATGCCCATATTTAGGTGCAATCGGGATGTCAAATTCCCATGTTGAAAAGGAACCAGCCAACCGTTCAAGAATATCAATCGTTGAAAAGAGAACATGCACGCTACAAGATATTTCTATACTATTTATTTTACTTTGTTTTTGAAGATTCTCACAATAACCCAAAAGAGATTTTATACGTTCATTATATGGATAAAAACTATTTATCATATAGAAACAATGATTTTTTATAGCTGTCTTCATACAATTAGCAGCCTCGACATATGAAACTGGCTGTTCCTGTAATACATTAATCCCTTTATTTAATAAACTCAACGCAATATCCGCTCCGGATCCTCCTACTATCCCAGATCTGATAACTACACATGCCAAATCTACTTCTAATGGATTGATTTCATCAATACTAGAAAATAGCTTAATACCATATTGTTCTGAATATTTCCTGGAACGTTCACTTCCACTTGCTAGTATACCTACTAATTTAAATCGCTCTTGGCCATATTTTTGAATTCCATGAATATATATACGTCCAAACGTTGTTCCACATACTATCACACGTATCATAAAACTCCTATCTCCTCATCTTCATAACTTTCTGAAAATCCATTAATAGCAATAACTCCTTCTTCAATTAATTTGCGAATTGTTTTCTGATTATTCAGTATTTCAAAAGGATAATAAACACCTGAATTATGGTGTTCTGACAATATACTTTTTATAACCTCTACCGCAATACCTGCACTTAATAAACTCGTATTAAATACCTTTACATATACAGAAATGGTTTTCTTTTTTCCATTGTATATACCATCTGCTTCTAAGTGCATTCCATACCAATTACCTCTTTCGCGAACTAAATTTTCCTGTAAAGCACTTATTTTCTTAGCCTCTAATACAAGTACGGACTCATCACATTCATGAGATAATTTTACACATGCCATTGATAATGCCTTATCTATTTCTTCATCCACAACAGCATTATAAAAATATGCTTGAGGAATCTTATATTTTTTACAAAGCATATCGAATTCCTCGGTAAAGTAGAGCCTCAAAGAAACATTTTCAGGAAATCCACCTTTTATATCTTTTTCTAGCAGATTATTATAGGTCATCTGCCCGGTATCCATATACATATTCACTTTTCCATAATTTTTAATGGCACTCATTATCACATCTTGACATGCCACAAGACTTCCCAATTCTCTACCGCCTACTATTTCCTTAAGTGTTATGACTTCATCCATTTTCCCCTCTAAAAATCCAACAGGAAGTATCCCGGTAAAACCGGGATAACATCCTGCTGATAAAACGTTGATAGTAGATATACTTACCGCTTTCGTACTATAAAACCTGCTTCCAAAAACATCAACATACGGAATCTTCATATTATTGGCTATTTTCATAGCAATATTACTATAAATATATGAAGGACCCGCACAATTAACTATAAGATCACATTTCTCATAAAAGTCATACAATGATGAAGGTTGTTGCAAATCTACAAATTTGTATATGCTCGCAACTGAATCTGATTGCATCATATGCCTCTGACCAAGTCGAACATCATATTGGGGAACGAGTTTTTCACACACTTTTTGTCCTATCTTACCTGTTCCGCCTATTATACCCACTAATTTTTTCAAGCTTTTACCTCCATCATGACAAATATTTTCGTATGTACCCATAGATCAACGGTATGTTATTATTATCCAAACATGTAAGATGATTTCCTGGTATTGCTTCATAACTTAAATTTCCTAATACTGTCTGCTGTAAAAAATCAGAATCAAATATCATTTCTGCCGGTAAGAAAAAGCCTGTATTGTCATTACACTGTAAAGCCAAAACATCTCCAATGTAAAAATCTTGAGCATAGTTCATTACACCACGATAATTATGTCTAAACATTCTATACAAATTTAAGATTCTATTACGCTCCTCGTCTAACTCTATTTTTTGATAATCGAGTAAAGAATCGAATCTTTGCTTCGGAGAAAGAGTACACAATTCCGTAAAGTATTTATTTACTTCTGAAAACTGCTCACCACAATTGCACAATTCCTCATTAGTTATAGCTGACTTTTTATCAGTCAAAACGGCTCTGACTGCATCTGATATTTGTTGATCCATGAGTTTATCTTGTTCACCACCATTCAAAATAATTTTGAATATCCTTTCCATGATTAGATCATTATCAATACATCTACTGCAGGTACGAGTATCTATTGTAACAATACCGTTTACATTTTTGCCTTGCTCCAATAGGAAACGACCCGTTTCAATTGCCATTAGCCCACCAATACAGTATCCAATTAAAACAATTTCGCATTTACTATATGCTTGCATCAATTTTTGGGCTATAACTTTTCCAATATCAGGGATCAGACATTCTGGTGCTGTTTCAAAGAACACCTGATTTTCACAAAGGTTTACACCTATAATTGTATAACTACCAAATTCCTCCTGTATCTTATTTATCAAACCGTTATACTGACTGAGAGAATTTATCCCATCTGGATATAACACAATAATTTTATTATCGTTTCCATTTCTAACAAAGTTCAAACGAACCAGTTCATTATCTTCTGATTCTTTTACATATTTGACATCCTCAAATACTTTCGCAAATCCCTCTATTGTCGGATTTTCCAGCATCTTACGCATTAATTCATTCCATTGGTATTCTTTTGCCAACGGTAATCTTTTCTTAACCTGCGAAATAGTTTGTGCAACTAAAAGAGAATCTCCTCCCAACTCATAAAAATTATCTGTAATACTGATATTTTCACGGTTCAATACCTCTTTCCAAATTTCAACGAGAATTTTTTCTTGTTCTGTTGAAGGCAATATTTTACTATCTTCATTAGTATCTTTTTCACTCTCCTCCATATGTATCTTTAATTTTTTACGGTCTACTTTTCCATTCGTGCTTAAATCAATTTTGGATACAATTTCAATATATTGAGGAATTTCATATACTGGCAATTCTTGCTCCAAATAGTTTAATAATTTGCCCTTCTCAATGTCTTTTCTACCTTTCCAAACGGACGCTATAAAAAGACATTGTCCTGCCAATGATAATTTGTCATCTATCCCTGGAAGTTCACATACTATTCTCGCATTCACTTGATCTAATAGCTTTCTCCACTGTTCTCTATTAAAGAAAATATGATTTATTTCTTTTCTATAATCCGTAATATCGTTTATAGAATATTCGAATTCCATCGAAGTCATTATTGCATATGACTCAACAGTTTCTTCAATTATAATAAAACTTGCATTTTCACGCATAACCTCTTTTAACTGTTTCATAACTTCCATTCCATTGTGCGCGTTATGTAGAACATTGGCACACAAAAGAACATCAAAATAAACAGCCGGAATATCTTGCTCTCTGTAATCCTGATTAATATCAAACAAACGGTATGTAACATTCTTATAGTCTGCGAAAGTCTCTTTTGCACTATTTAGGAAGAACGTTGAGATATCAGTAAACCAATATTCAACATTTTTATTTTTTAAACTTGGTATCAAGTCTCTACTAGTTCCACCAACACCTGCTCCCACCTCTAAAATATGCAATTGTTTTCCCTGGGCGTTTAATTGGCGTGCAATACTATTTACATACTTAATAATTACCTGATTTATATTTGTATTTACTATATTATTGCGGTACGCAGCTAACGCAGTCTGTGTTTTTCCTTCTGGAAATAGAATAGAAAGTGGATCTTTATTGCCAGATAAGAAATCTAATAAATGTTCCCCTGAATTTTTAAAATACTCAATCAACATTTGACTATAGTGTAATTTGTTTTCAATGTTCTGCAATCTATTCCACGATTCATTGATTTCCGCATTACTTATCAGTTCAACATTAGCTTGGAATACTTGGTTCCCTATAGAAACAAGATATTCTTCCTTACATAAAGCCTCCAGCCAACGTGTTAACAAAAAATCATACTTAGGAAGAACACCAAGCTTATCTCTTATCTGTTTAAAATCCCATAAACTACTTTTATTTACAAATATGCCTCTGCTTTGTAATGCATAGACAATATCTAAAAGAGATTTTTTATCTGCTGCCGCAACCCATTCCTCGAATAGATTACGATCAATATTTTTCATTAGACATTTAGCTGTCTCGGCACATTCGATTCCGTATGCTTCTGCCTCCTTTGTAGAAAAGTCTTTTTCTTCCGGAACAATAAAGGCAGCTAACTTTTTTTCATTCCCAGCCGTATTTACCGCATCTACGACAACCATTTCTGTTCTTGCATAATTACTTATTTTCTTTTCAATTTCTTGTAATTCAATCCTATGTCCATTGACCTTTATCTGCGTATCATCTCTCCCTAGAAATTCAATCCATCCCTCCGGATGATAGCAACCAATGTCACCGGTATAATATATCCTCTCTCCTGAAACCGGATGTAATTTAAAACGTTCCATAGTTAAATCATTTCGTTTATAGTATCCTTCCGCCAACCCTCTTCCGGAAATGAAGATCTTTCCTGGAACATAATTCGGACAATCGTTATATTTATCATCCAATATATAGAATTTCTGATTCGAAAGCGGATATCCATACGGTATGCTTTTCCAGTTTTTTTGTATTTGATCTATCTCATAATAAATAGACCATATGGATGCCTCTGTAGCACCACCTAAACTTATAATCTTAGCATTGGGCATAACTTGATTTATCGCTTCAGGTAATGAAACAGGTATCCAATCTCCTGACATCATAATTGTTTTTACAAAATCAAACTTGTCAGTTCTGGACTCCATCGCCATTGTCATCATCTGCATTTGTGCCGGCACCATATTTAATAAATTAATGTGATAAGTTTCCATTAATTCAATCCAACTATAGGGATTTTTTAAATCCTCATCTTTTGGATATACTAAAACACCACCAGCCTTAAAAATTCCAAACAAATCAAATACAGATAGATCAAATGACAATTTTGCCAATCCCAACGCAACTACATCATCCGCTATATTAAACCGGGCATTGATGTCTTGGATCGTATTATAAGCTGCCTGATGTGTTATAACTACCCCTTTGGGGCTTCCCGTGCTTCCGGAAGTATAAATAACATATGCAATCTGATCTGGTGTAACGTCTTCCACTACAATATTTTTTTCTGCTGGCTCTATCGACGCTGTATAGATAACATTTTTATATCCTATGAAATTTATCGTATCTGTAACTATTGCTTTTGCTTTTACTTCATCCAGTATTTCACATATCCTATTGTATGGATTGTCTAAACTAATTGGTACATAGCTACATCCCAAAGCCAATGTTCCAATTGTAGCTGCCACTTGCCATATTCCTTTTGGCAAAATAACAGCGACATAGTCCTTTTTCTCACAACCACAAGCAATGAGTTTACTTTGAATAGCGCTTATATACTTTTCCAAATCATGGTATGTATATTTCTTATGGTCATATATGAAAGCTATATGATTTGGCCGACTTTTTAAAGTATTGACATATCCTGAGTGTAACGTTTTTGCAACAAACTCTTTCTTTGTTTTATTAACTTTCACTCTTACTTTTTTAGTTTCATCCGGCAATGGTACAATCAATGTTTTATCCATAAATTCGTAGTTTTTGCAAAATAGCATCAACACATTTTCAAAAGCATTAAAAATGTCATTTATCATGCCTTCGGGAAAAATATCATTTCTCACATCCCAATTAATCAACAGTTCTTCATTTATTTCTGAAACCTGACAATCAATCCATACCTGCGGTGTCTGGCTAATTTTATACTCTACGGATGTATTCGCAATCTTTGAAATACTATTTTCCATTCCAAGCATACTTGTAAATACAATAGGTACAATCACATGCGATTTAGTCTGCCGGGTCATCTCTCGTATTACCTGTACGCCAGAAAACATAGAATGTTCTATGTCTCTCCAGAGCTGTTCTTGTATTGTCAGAATTTTTTCTTTAAAATTTTCAGTTTTGTTCTTCAAATCTACCTGCAGAATATTTGTAGTTGTAAAATCGCCAACTATATTTTGAATATTTTCGTCATAATCTGGTCTATTTAATAAGGTAACATTAATGCAGAAATTTTTATTTCTAATCCATTTGCCAAGAACAGATGCATATACAGTCAAGATAAAACTGGAAGGAGTAATTCGTGCCTTATAAAGTTCATTCTTAACCGCAATCCATTTTTCGGCAGCAACACGTGTATTAAATTGAATAAACTTTATTTGCTGTTTCTTATCACTTGATATGCACATAGGCAGATCAAGTTCAACAGGTAAATGCTCAATCCGTTTCATCCAATATTCTTTGTCGATTAAATATTTCTCGCTATCTTGCATTTGATTCTGATATAGAACAATATCACGATACGAAATACTAAATGGAACACTCTCAGCATCAGGATGATTATAGTAAAAAACTAAATCTTTTAAAATAATGTTGGTACTTATAAAATCCGATATCATCATATCAATAGAAAAATGGAGTATACACATCCCATCATCGAAAAATGTGGCTTCAAGTTCGCATAATGGCCATTCTCCAACATCATATTTCTTTTGTGCCAAGCGACTTCTTACTTCCGCAATACATTGATCTTGTTTCTCTATCGGTTTTGTAACTATACTATTCAACAAAACTTTCTGCCACGGCACTTCTTTTTGAATAACCTGATATCCTTCTTCATAAATAACAGCTCTTAGCATATCGTGTTTCTCAATCACTTTGTTCCATGCCTTTTCCAGTATAGATATATCCGTAAAATCTGTTTTTACTTCAAAATAAGTATGGCAGCTAAATCCTCCAAATTCATATACACTACTATTTCCTAACATGTAAGCTGCTTGCACATCTGTCAAAGGAAATGGGTTATATTTATGCTCGGCATCTGGTTTTATCTCTTTTTCCCTTAACAAATACTCTATAATCTGCTGCTTATTTTTTTTCAATACCTCCTTAATTTCTGATGTCATCACACCCTTCGGGGCTTTAAATTTAAGATTTTCCTTATCTAAAAAAAGTTCTATTCCCATTTTCTGATACTCTTCTATCAATTCCTCGATCTTCATATGATTTCCTCCTCATATTCATCCTGCGAACTATTTTCTTCATCAACCTTTTCAGATAACGTCCGAATTGTAGATGCAACAAGCAATGTTCTTAATGAAAGATGCTTTTTTAATATACCATTTGATTCCAATTTCCCCATCAGCACATTCCCTTTTAGACTATCACCGCCACATTTAAAGAAATCATCATCTCTGAAAACGGTACTTACTCCTAATACATCCTTCCAAACTTCCCCTATCAGTATTTCTGTTTCTGTCAATAACGGTTCTTTTCTTTCAATGCTTTCATATTTTACATCGGCCTTTATAATATTCATTATTTCAGTCCTATCAATTTTTCCATTATTGCTTAATGGAAGTTCATCAAAAAAGAAGACCTTTTCTGGCAACGCATATTGGGGCAAATGTTCGCTTAAAAAGTGTAATATTTTTTGTTCTTCATCAAAATCATCAATGGCAACCTTTACAGTAACTGCTGCATACAATTGTTGGTTTTCCTTGTCCAATAACACTACAGCATTTTTAATCTGGTCGAACTGGTATAATATAGACTCTATTTCTCCTAATTCAATCCTATGTCCATGAATTTTTACCTGGAAATCTTCTCTCCCTAAAAATTCAATATTTCCATCAGACCAGTATCGACCCAAATCACCTGTATCATATATACGTTCGCCTGTGATTGGGTGGCTTACAAATTTCTCCTTTGTTCTTTCAGTGTCGCCGTAATACCCTTGCGCTACTCCTTTTCCTCCAATAAATAACTTTCCTGGTACCCAACAAGGAGTGACATTAAAATTATCATCAAAAATATAAAATTGCTGATTACTTAGTGGTTTACCATATGGTATGCTCTTCCAATCCTGTTCAACTTCTTCAATTACATAATAATTTGACCAAATCGAACATTCTGTTGCTCCCCCTAAACCTACGATTGTTGTAGCAGCCAGGTTTTTCTTAATTCTATTTGGCAACGTAGTAGCTATCCAGTCTCCACTTAAAAGCACTAGCCGTACAGAACTTGCTAACAATTGTTCCTTTATCTCCAAATAATCATTAATCAGTTCCATATATGCAGGTACAATATTACAAATAGTAATATGGTATTTCTGTAAAATCTCAATCAGATATACAGGATCATTCTTTTTTTCATAATTTGGAATTACAATCGTACCTCCACATGCCAACATTCCAAATATGTCATATACCGATAAATCAAAATTCAAATTTGATATGGCTAATATTTTATCTGTTTCTGTAACCGAAAATTTATGATTAATATCCAAAATAGTGTTTTCGGCATTCATATGGTTTATCATAACCCCTTTTGGTATACCGGTAGTTCCAGATGTATAAATCAAATACATTAAATCTGTTGACATACAAGCAAAATCTGATATTTCAATATCATTCTGATATGTATATGTATCAACATCCATAACTCTATACTTTGAAATATCCAATTCTATAAATCGGTCAATCCATGACTGTTTCAAAATCAAAGAAATATTCGCATTGTCGAGTATATTCTCTACTCTTATTCTTGGATTTTGGGGATCAACAGGGACATATGCACATCCTGCATTAATAACTCCAAGCACCGCAACAATCTGTTCCCATCCTTTTTCCATCACTATTGCAATAATAGATCCTTTTTTTATCCCTTGGTCATGTATATATTTAGTAATGTTAGCAGACAAACAGTTCAGTTCTGAATATGATAAAGTTCCATTATCCGCAATTACTGCTTCTTTATTCCTCAAACTTCTTAGATTTTGAATAATCATATCCATCATGCTAGTGTTACTTATAAAATTCTGAGTTTTGTTTGCAGTTAGAATATTCTTGCATATAGGAATTTGTAACAAACTTCCAACTGTCAGATCCCATTTCTCTTTAGCCTCACATAACAAGTCAATAAGATGAACATAGGTATCAAACATTTCATCTATCATTCCATCAGGAAATAATTCTACAACATAATCCCATGTCAATAATACTGTACCATTCTGTTCCATGATCTGATGATCTAACCATGTTTGCGGTGTTTGCGATAATCCCTCCACAATTTCACCTAAAAATGTATCCGGTCCTCCATCTGTATTTGTGTTGAATCCCAAACCACTTGTAAATACAACAGGCATCATCACTTGATTTTTGCCGGAATTTGCTTTGTTTAGCTCTCTTTCTACCCATACGCCACCAACAGAAATATGTTCTAAGTCCTCCCATAATTCTTTTTGAATAGCACTACAATGGTTTACAAAACTGCTATCATTATCAACATTTACCGTTAATAATATCAGTGATGTGAAATCTCCAACCAGCCTCATTACATCTTCGTGCAGCAGCATACGGTTAAAGCATGTCAAATTAATTGTAAAACTATCAGATGCACTCCATCTGGACAAAATTGCAACATATGCAGACAGAATAGCAGTGGCAGGTGTTATTTCCGATTCTTTTGCCAACTTTTTAAATCTTTTCCACTTCCCAGACGATAATTGGTATTTCTTTCTTCTAAAAGATTGATTTTTAATGGAAGTCGGTGCGCTCTTAACCGGCAGCATCGGGGCTGGCTTGATTGCGCTCAATTTTTCCCTCCAATACATTTTATCCTGTTCATATTTTTCAGTAGTTTTTAGTTGCTCCAATGCGACTACATAATCTCTGAATCTTAATTTAGGTACATATATATCGCTGTAATTTTCATATACTTTTTTCCATTCACCAAGAATATACAGCATACTCCATCCATCAAATATAATATTATCAAAACTAACATGAATGAAAATTTCATCTGCGTTCAAAACAGTAACCGAAACATCAAAAAGAGGCCATTTATGCGGATTAAACTGCTGTTGACTTTTTTCGTTTCGCACATTCTCCAAGATACTGATTTTTTCTTTCTCGCTTCTATTTTGAAGATTTCTAACTTCTATTGAATATTCTGGCACATTCTCCATAACAACTTGATGTTCACCATCCGGCAATACTACTGCTCTCATCATATCATGGCTTTTTATCATAATATTCCACGACTCTTTAATCCGACGAACATCAATATCCGAACATTTCATTTCAAAATAGCAATGTGTTGATACTTTTCCTAACTCAAATCCTCCCTCTCTTCCCAACCAATATGCTTGCTGTACTTCAGTTAGTGGAAATGGTTCATTCCAATTAGCAACATCCGGACATATTTTTATATCGTGCGGATTTTCCTGAACCTGTTTTACCTTTTTCCCTTCAATAAATTGGCATTGTTTTTGAAAGTTTGACAACTTATAAATATCCGCAATTTTCATTTCTATATGAAAGACTTCATAAATCTTAGTTGATAGTCTATTCGCCAGAAGAGAATCGCCTCCCAATTCAAAATAATTGTCATTCTTACTTATTCTCTCAACCTGTAAAACAGACTTCCATATCTCTCCCAGTTTTATTTCTACCTCAGTTGCAGGTTCAATAAACTCTTCTTCATTGGTTACTGCAGGAACCGGAAAACTTTTTCGATCTATTTTTCCATTTTGGTTCAAAGGGAAAGAATTCATAGCAATATAATAGGAAGGTATCATATATTCTGGAAGCCGCTCCTCTAGTATCAAATCCATTTCCATTTTACTTAATTCATCAATTACCCATTCATTCTGAAATAGTAAAATATTTTCACAAAATATTTTATCCTTATCATCATATAAGCAAAACGCCATCTTCATACCTGCATCTTTAAAATACTTCTTCCACCCATTTACAGACAATAACGGAGAGACTGTATGTCTTATATTACAAATGTCACAAAATCCCTTTTCAATAATGCCTGTAGATATATTGATTACTGGATGATCACGTGTCACTTCAAATGCAACTACAGTGCCTGTCGGCTTAAGAAGTTTAATAATATTATCAATAACCAATGGCAGATTTTTCATTGTATGAAGAATATCTTGTGCAATAATTACATCAAACTGATGCCACATTTCCATATTCGCGCATTCATTATCTCCAATATCTTCATTAAGATAAGAACACTGTCCCTCCAGATTATCCTTCATTCTGTTCAAATAGAATAATGATGCATCCATATAAGTATATTTATAATTAAAATCAAATGCTTTTAAAGACCTATGAATAGCTTGAGTTCGTTTAATATTTCGAGATCCAATTTCAAGGATCTGAATAGGTCTATTCTCTCTACCACTTTTTTCAAATAGTTTTGAAAAAATAACCGGCATCTGCTCTTCCAAAAAACTATAATAAGGCAAACGTTCAATAAGTTCCTCTGGCCCAAGATATTTCGCATTTCCAATAATATTTGAAACGTTTTCCTTATTAGTAAGCAGTTCTAATGCTATACTGTAAAATTGATACAAATATTCTTTGTACTCATTCCACAAATCATTATTTTCCCAACGTCCTACCACATCTCCAAAGTCTACTGTATTTTCAAACATATTACCGGATTTAACAAGATATTTATTTTCAACAAGTAATTCTAACCACTTGTCCATCAAATATTCATAGTCATCACTAATGCCGCTTTTAACAAGCATCTCATATGTAGAGAATCTGGCATTTTTTTCAGAATATCCACCTAAACTATCAATCACTTTCATAATAAAAATACAAGAATAGTCTGCCAGAAACCTTTCTACCCTCTTATTACTTTGTACTATTCCATCATCGGCACAACCGATAGAAACCAAAGCATTTACATTCATTAAATTATCGGCTTTAATTTTATTCCAAATTACATAAGCGGCCAACTGTTTATTTTTAGCTGCATCTGAAACCGCAGTCACAATACAATCATTTACCTGAGGCATTTCTTTAATTGCATTCTCTATTTCACCTAATTCTATACGGTGTCCATGTATTTTTACTTGATTATCCTTACGACCAAGAAATTCAATTAAGCCATTATCCCAAAATCTACCCAAATCTCCCGTTCTATACCAACGGCTGGTACCATTCATAATAAACTTCTTATTAGTTAATTTCTCATCATTAACATACCCAGTTGCTACTCCATCACCACCTATCCACAATTCGCCAATTACCCAGTTTGGACAATCATGACCGCTCTCATTAACTACACGATACTTTTGATTCGGTAATGGGCTGCCATACGGAATAGATACCCATTCATGAGGAACCTCTTTAGACACAATAAAATAGTTTGACCATATTGCACCTTCAGTAGCTCCTCCCATTGCTATGATCAATCCGTTTATTACAACTGCATTTATATGAGAAATCAAAGTTGGAGTAATCCAATCTCCTGATAAAAATACTTTCATAGAATCATATGTCAATTTGTGACTTATTGCATATTCACACAGCATCTCCATAAGCATCGGTGCTGAATTAAATACTGTAACTGAATATTCTTTAATATATCTTGACCATACAGCCGGTTCTTTCCTATCTTTATCGTCAATAGTTACTATTGTCCCACCTACTTGAAGTAAACCAAACAAATCATAAATTGATAAATCAAAATCAAATTCAGATACCGCCAGAGCTTTGTCCTTTTTGCTAATTCCCCACATTTTATTTATTGCTGTTATTGTATTCAATGCCTGACCATGTGTAATTTCAACACCTTTTGGTGTACCTGTAGAACCAGATGTAAAAATAATGTAAGCCAAATCCTCTTTTTTAACAGGAAAAACAGGCAATTCAGAAGAATATTTATCGGCGTCATTTACGTTAATAATGGTCATACCGTCAGGCCATTCAAGAACATCAACATACCTCTGGCTTGTTATCACGTTTTTTATCAATGCAGTCTCTACAATTCGTCTACGTCTTTCTATTGGCTGTTGCGCACTAATAGGCACAAATTTTGCCCCCAAAAAAGAAACACCTAAAACCGTTGCTATTTGCTCAATTCCTTTCTCAATACAAATTGCAACAGAATCTCCTGATGAAATTTTATTTAATTTCAAAAGTCCAGCTATCTTCTTTGCTTTGTTATACAATCCCCAATATGTTATCTTTGCACCAGTACCACCTTCTATAACAGCAATCCGTTCCTGTTCTGTATATGCCATCCTCATAAATGAACTAAACAGATTTTCATCCTCGATTTCCATCTTACTTTCCAAATCTTTCCTGATTTTTAGTTGGTGCGATGGTAACATTACAAATTGTTTATCCCAATTATCGGCAACTGACAATTTTTCTAATACATTGATATAACAACCAAACATGTCCTCTATTATCTTACCTGGAAACAATTCAGCGACATAATCCCAAGCAATTAAAATCCCCTCATTTAATTCTATAGTTTGGTTATCCAACCATACTTGGGGCGTTTGAGTAATCATATACGAAAGATGACCTATGCTTTCTTCAAAGGTTTCAGAAATCATAGCCTCTCCCACATTATATGAAAAAACAACCGGTGCAAAAAAGCGTGAATTAGGATACAATTTTGTCATTTCACGTTGTACTTCAACCCCGCTATAAGCTGTATATTGTATATATTTCTGAAACGTCTGGCTTATAAGTCTTAAATGCTCACTAAAACTGTGAGTTTCATTTATCGATACTGGCAGCAATAGCAAATTTGTAAAGTCTGCTACCGCATCTTCAATATTATTCACATTCGTAATACGATTAAATATTGGTATATTAATCAAAAATTCTTTTTCACTTGACCAATAACTTACCACCTCTACATATGCGGTTAAAAGAATCATGGCTAATGTTGCTTCAGAATGACGCGCTTTGTCTGCTAACAACATCCATGTATTCTTATCTATAATTCTACTTTTTCTTTCAAAAATAGGATTCACAATTTTAGAAGGGTCTTTGGCCAGTGGTAACTCCGGATTCTTAGGTAGCTCCCTTAATCTGCTATTCCAAAATTTTTTTGATTCAATATATTCATTATTCTTTATAGTCTTTTCCTGTTCCAAATACTCCAAAAAAAGCATATCAAATCTTTCTGCATACTTTTCCGGAAATTTATATGCATTAACCAGATCACGGAATATTATTTGTAAACTCTGCATATCAGCTACCAGCATATCAATATCTATTACCATTTTTTTACTATCAGGCAGCTCTATGATTTCCAATGCAGCCCCTATTCCATGTTCAATATCTAATTTCTTATGTGATAATTCTTTCCTTAGTTTTAAAAAATGATTTTCCGCCTCATTACTAGAATAAGTACTCAAATCATGAATTTTGATAGTGTTTTTTGTGTTATCCAATATACAAAATTTTCCATCTTTCTGAAAACAGGCACGTAACATAGGGTGATAATTGACAACTTTTATCCACGCTTTTCCCAATCTTTCTATAGAAATATCAGCTTCACAGTCAAATTCAAAATAAGCATGACATGCTCTACCACCCATTGCCTGTTCTGAATCCCTTCCAGTCCAATAGGCATACTGTACATCCGTCAACTGAAAAATTTCTTTATTTTCATGCTCTGGTAACTCATAGTTAAAATTGATCTTCTGTTCACTATTTAATAAAGAAAACCAATCATCAATTGTTTTAGAATTTGCTAAATCTTTAAATTTTACATTATATCCCTTTTTCTTCCATCTATTTTGTAAGCGCATCAATTGCAATGAAGTAATACCAACTTCTGGCAATTGATACTTTCCATTTTCGGCATCAATTTGTGGTATACACTTCTGAATGTCATCAATAAATTCCATTTTACGCATAATGTAATCCTCCCTCATACTTTGTTTAGTACAGAATCAATTAGTTTTTTTATATCTATTTTTTTCAAAGGGGTCATTGGCCATTCGTCAATGAAATACATCTCATCTGGAATTTTGAATGGAGCAATTCCTTTTTCTGACAAATAATCCCTTAATTCTTTAATTGCTATATCTTTCTTTGCTTTTATAAACGCACAAATTTTTTCTCCTAATATTTCATCTGGAATAGGTGCTACGATGCTTTCTTCAATATACGGATGATCAGCTAAATACTCTTCTATTTCTTTAGGAGATATTTTCTCTCCGCCTTTATTTATCTGATTTTTTATACGCCCAACAATATGAATATTATATTTTTCATCAAAATATCCCAAATCTCCCATACGGAAAAATCCATCTATAGTAAATGACTCTTTATTTTCATTTTTATAATAATGTGTAATAGTATATGGTCCTTTAGCAAGAATTTCCCCTGTTTTTCCCGGTAAAACCTCAACTCCACTATCATCAACTATCTTTATCTCATCCTCCGGTAACAAAGGTTTTCCCTGACAACTGCATATAGTTTCAATAGAATCCGATAAATCTGTGCAGCATACGACACTTTCAGTTGCACCATATAACTGTTGAATTTTACACTTCAATAATTCACATGCCTTTTCTGCTATTCTATTTTCAAGCGGTGCTCCACCAACTTGCAGTACTTGCAATGAAGTTAAATTATAAGAATTATCCCACTCTAAAACTTCAATCCATATTTTCAATAATGACGGGACAACTGAGGTTATATTAACTTTCTCTCGTTCTATTATTTTAAAAACTGAATCATAATTTACATCATCACAAACAATTACAGTTCCTCCTTTTAATAAGGTTCCTAAAATTCCAGGGCTGCAAAAAGCAAATTTATGTGGAATAGGTAAAATAGCCAAGTATTTCGTGTCCTCGTTCATATTACACTTTTCTGAAAAAGCATTCGCATAAACATATAATTGCTCATACTCCAACGGAGCAAGCTTAGGAAAACCTGTTGTCCCACCTGATAACATTAAATTTGCAACCGCGCTTTTGCTTTCATGTTTTATCTCACACAATTCGCATTTAATATTAGCTTTCAGCTCTTCAATACCTAGGCATTTTACATGAATACCTTCTTCATGTATTCTATTTATGTTTTTTTGGTAAAAAGAACAATTTCCCTTTTGTGAATAAATATATGCTGTTGCCTGCGTTTCTTTAATAATATGGCAAATTTCGGTTTCCCTATATTCCTGGACAACGTTTATTCCTACAGCACCTAATTTATAAATAGCAAAATTAACCTGCAAAACCTCAAAACTATTGGGGAGCTGTATTACCACATGATCTTCGCTACAAATTCCTGAATGTTGCAAACGGCTAGCCATTTCTTCAATGCTCTTACCCAGTTCAAAATAGGTAAATGATTTTTGATTTTCTACTACTGCAACATTATCTTTAAATTTCAGACAACACTCCTCTAAATATCTATCTAATGATTTCATTTTTACTCCCTTCTATAGTTCTTAAGTTAGCAGTGACTTACTTGATCATACAAAAGTACTAACTACAAATTTAACAATATATTTTTAATAGTATTAAGAACTGCTTTTTCATTTGTCTTAATAAAAAAATGTTCTCCTGAAAACATCCTCAATACACATGGAAAATCAGTATACTCTTTCCATTCCTTCAATTCCTCTTCAGATGCTTCAGGATCTTCTTTTCCTCCCAATATAGTAATTGGGCATCGAATTTTTCTTTTCTCTGTATAAAAATATGTTTCATCCAATTCAAAATCTGCTCTAAGCATTGGAAGAAAAATTTCCAGTAATTCCTGATTCTCTAAAATCTCATTTGGCGTACACTTAAATCTTTTTATCTCTTTGATAAAAGCCTCATCTGGCAACGCATGAATAGGATTCTTTTCTTGAAAATGAGGTGCTCTACTTCCAGAGACAATTAAGTGGCGAATTTTGTTATGAGATACTTGTTCATAATACTTTGTAAACTCATATGCAATCCTGGCACCTATACTATGCCCAAACAGTACACAATTTGTAGAAATTCCATGTCCTATTTCCTTATATATTAATCGAACTAATTCTTCCATATTTGTAAAAGGTTTTTCAGAAAATCTACTCTCATGGCCAGGATATTGAATTGCTAAAACGTCAGCTACATCCATAAGCTGCTGCTTCCAACTATAAAATACAGACGCTCCACCGCCTGCATATGGAAAACATATAAATTGAATCTTATTATTCTTCATCGCTTCCAGCTCCTATCTCAAAAAATTTTCTATAACTATTGCAACTTTTTTCCATTCAGGATCCAGCATCATATCATGTGTTAAATCATCAAACATGACTATTTTTCCATGATAAAACTCTGCAGTCTTGCGAATTGCACTACGGGTTAGCATTATATCGAATTTACTTCCCAACACTAAAACAGATACGCTAGGGTTAAAGTTTTTAGACACAATAGGTTTTAAAGTTGTTATATTTGTTCTTATAGAATCTTTTTGAATTTTTTCACAATATTCTTTTCTTTTTGTTAAGCTAATTTTATTCGACAAAAATAATGATCCCACATCGTTTATTGAGTGAATATTTTTGCGAAAATTTATAGTTCCCAGTTTCAAGAATTTCCAAGGATGACGAAGTGCAAAATGTCCCATATCAAATAACATTCCAGTGGGTGGAATAGATGAAATCAATACCATTTTCTCAACTTTTTCAGGAAATTGTTCTAAAAATAATTGTACGATTGCACCTCCAAAAGAATGACCTATTAATATCGCTGAGTCCAATTGTTTTTTGATAAACACGCTATTAACATCTGCTACATAATCAGAAAGCGTAAATGATTCTAATTTTTCAAATCCATCACTTTTCCCGTGCCCCCCTCAAGCTTAAAGCATAACAATCATATCCTATACGGCTAAAATAAGGCATAAAAAACTCTTTCCAACACCAAGCTCCCTGATAAGCACCATGAACAAAAACAATTGCTCCCCTCTTACAATTATCCTCATTTTTTGCATACTGTGATAGAATCTCTAAACACATTTTCGGTGCTCCCTTCCGGCCAGAGAAATACTCTCTGGCCCATTTCATTTCTTTTCGTAATATTTCTTTATTTTATTAAAACTTTCATCACTTATTGCATGTTCTATTTTACATGCCTCTTTCTCGGCAACTTGCGGATCAACTCCTACATCAATAAAACTTTTTTTAAAAAAGCAATGTTTTTCATAAGTTTTACTGGCCATTTCAATTCCTTTATCTGTCAATACTAAATTACCGCTGTCATCTAAACATAAGTATTCTTTTTTCCTTAATTCTTTTACTGCATGACTAATAGATGGTTTTGAAAATCCCATGTATCTCGCCACATCAACAGATCTAACAACTCCATATTTATGTTTCAAGATATAGATTGCCTCTAAATAATTTTCAAGAGATTCTCCCAGATTCAGTTTTCACACCTCCTATAATTTCCAACTTTTAATGGATTTTTCTTTTTCCCACATAGTTTTATAAAGAGGCACTGACTGCAATAATTCATCATGCTTTCCGCAATCCTGCAATACTCCGTCAGATAGCACAAGTATCTGATCTGCATTTTGGATATAAGACAAAGTATGCGATACAAGGAAAACAGTTTTGCCTTTAATCATTTCTTCGATACCTTTTTGAATTATAACGGCATTTTCCGCATCAAGACTGGAAAGAGCTTCGTCTAAAAGGATAATTGGAGAATCTTTCAGAATTGCTCTTGCAATCGCAACTCTCTGACGTTCACCGCCGGATAGACTTGCGCCGCCCTCACTGATAACTGTCTGATAACCCTGCGGAAGTTTTTCTATAAATTCGTGACAATGGGCTTTCTTCGCCGCTTCTATTACCTGTTCGTCCGTTGCGTTCTGGTTTCCCATGCGGATATTATTCATCATCGTATCTTGAAACAGATACACGTCCTGAAAGACGATGCTGACATGGCGAATCAGATCGTTATGCTCTAAAGTTGTCGTGTCCTGCCCATTCAAAAGGATTCTCCCGGTTTCAGGGGCAAGGAATCCCGGAATAAGATTTAGCAAAGTAGATTTTCCACTTCCAGAGGGGCCGACTAATGCGGTAATGGTTCCTGGATTTGCTGAAAAACTTATGCAGTTTACGGCCTTGCGTTTGCCGTCATAGCTAAATGACACATCTTCAAAGCGAACATCCGACTGCATATCTGTAAACGGCCTATTGCCCTGTGTTACATTTTCATCCGGTAAGTTATGGATTTCTGATATGTTGTCCAATGAAGCATTTGCCAGATTCATCATAGCAAAAGCCCCCATAAGTGCTTCCAATGGGCGGTAAAAGATAATTCCCATAATCGCAAAAAACAGATAAGTAGCAGGAGCCAATGCGCCGGAATGAATCAGAGAGATACCGATTCCCAAACTCAAAAACAACCCTATATTCAAACAAATTTTATAGGCCATATTCCAGTTCGTTAATGTAGATTCATAGCGGTCAGATGCAGTGCAATATTCATCTACCTGCTTTTCCACCAGTTTCCCGGAATCTTCCAGTCGGTATGCTTTAATCGTCTCCATACCCTGCACATATTCCAGCGTTGAATCAATCATAGCCACCTGACTATTTTTCTTTTGCTCTCCACATTGCACCATATTTTTTTGAAATCGTTGATACAAAAGATAGCCAGGTATAATCCCTACAAGGAGAAGCAGAGCCATTCGCCAATCCACGATAAGAAGCATGAGTGCGAAAATGACGGTCATAGCCATACTGGAAATAAAACCGGCGATAATCTCCATAATATTCATTTCCACAAAACCTAAGTCCGTTGTAAACAGAGAAGTAAGCTGGCTGATCTTGTCTTTTGTAAAATAATGAAGCGGGAAACGTTTAATTTTAGCTGCAATCGAGAGCCGTTCATCCCTCATCATGGCATAAGATACCGGGCGCTGTTTTGCAATCGTAAAGTAATAGAAAACGAAATGCAAGACAGTATAGGCCAGAAAAGTAAGACTATATCGCAGCAAACTTTCTCTTGTAAAGGAACCGTTCAAAATATCCCTCAATACAAGGAACAAAGTAAAGTAGATTGCACCCTCACAGACAGAGGTCAACGCCTGAAAAAGCCACGCGAGATAAAGCTGCTTTTTACGTTCACCAGCTAGGTTTAAGAATTTCCGTATCATAGCAATCATGCGTCCGCACCTCCCATTTTCCACTGATCGGATTGCTCAAAGGCTGCCCACATATCCTGATAGGCAGAACAACGACTTATCAACTCATTATGTGTACCACAGTCAATAGCTGCTTCATGCTCCAGAACCACAATAGAATCTGCCTCTTTGATACTGGAAAGACGGTGTGCAATCACAAGTACGGTCTTTCCCTCCGACAATTTAGCTAAAGCCTTTTGGAGTAAATCCTCATTGTCGGCGTCAATGTAGGCTGTTGCCTCGTCAAGAATCACAACCGGCGCATTTTTCAGAATCGCCCTTGCCAATGTGATTCTCTGTTTTTCGCCGCCGCTCAATTTCGTTTCTTTGTCTATGATGGTGTCATAGCCTTTAGGCAAGCGCATAATAAAGTCGTGGCAGACAGCTTCTTTTGCCGCCTGTATCATTTCATCCTCGGTTGCCGCAGGATTTCCCATCATAATATTTTCCCGGACGCTCTTTTTGAGCAGAAAGGTGTTTTGTGTTACAAAAGAAATTTGAGCCATCAATTCAGATAGAGGAATTTTGTCTATCGGAACGCCCCCCAAACAAATACGTCCATCCGTCACATCCCAAAACCGGCAAATCAAACTGGCTGCTGTGCTTTTACCGCTACCAGAAACACCGACAAGCGCAGTCACTTTTCCATCAAGGACAGAAAAGGAAACATCTTTCAGCGCCGCTTGGTTTTCGCCACGGCCCAGGCCGCCCTCTCTGTCTCCTTCGGAGCCATTCACCTTGTAAGAGAATGTAACGTGTTCAAAAGAAATCGTGTGGTTTGGAAGTTCAGCATGTGACGCAGTATCAGGCATTTCATCCAACTTCAAAATATCGTCAATCTTTTTTGCAACAGAAGCGTTCATGCCTATGTAGTCAAAATTGTTTGAAACAGTTTCCAGCGGAATCAACATAGCAAGGCCCATAAACAGATACATGATAAAACTGGCTGCCGTTACGCTCCCGGAAAGATACATCAGACCGGCAAGCGGAAATAAAAATACAAGATTGCTATTTAAGTCGGCATGATTAAAGGCAACATACTTCAAGCAGCTTTGGAACCATTCTGTCACAACGGTACTGTAAGTGCGGATGCTTTCTGCCAGACGGCCATAGGTGGATTCGTCCGCAGAAAATATCTTTAGTTCTTTCATTCCGTTAATATATTCCACGGTCTTAACGCTGACATCAGCAAATGCCTGATTAAATTCATCCATCTTTTTCATCTGAACCATAATCATCAGAACGCCGACAATGATAAAAAGCACAACAGGAATCAACATGATACCTGCCACCCGAACATCCAATATTACCAACAGGAT
This sequence comes from Blautia sp. DFI.6.71, assembly GCF_020593585.1. Taxonomy (NCBI): domain Bacteria; kingdom Bacillati; phylum Bacillota; class Clostridia; order Lachnospirales; family Lachnospiraceae; genus Blautia; species Blautia sp. DFI.6.71. The sequence continues at coordinate 13,512 of NZ_JAJDMJ010000002.1, read as the reverse complement.
TTCCATACACAGCGGTACGGCAAGGCCGGAAATGATTTCCGGGATGTTGTGCGCATAAAAAGTTTCCAACTGCTCCATGTTATCCACGATAATGGTTTTGACCTGTCCGGATGCAGTTGTTTTTACATATCCCATTGGTAAACAGGCGATTTTACGGAACAGTTTTTTGCGTGTTTCGCCCAATGTCTGATAAGCTACCTTATGTGAGATTTTTGTACCGGTTCCAAACAGCAGATGCTTCAAGATGATCGCTACAGCGATCAAACACACATACCGATACAGGTTCCCGGTCTGCTCATTCAGAAAGCAGGTTACAATACCCAAAACGCCAAAATAAGGCAGAATACCGCATAAAACAGACAGGACGCAACAGATTACCGCGCCGATCAATCTATGCTTATTTTTCTTATCAATCAATCCGAACAGGGCTTTTATATCCCCCATTACAATCCATCTCCTCCCTAAACAGCAGATATTCGCAATACCCAAAGGGCACGATGTCCGCTTTTCTACTTGCTCATAGAAATATCCTGTTTACAGGTTATTTCTAAATAGTGAAATTCCAAAATCTTCCCGGTACTCCATTTTGCCAACCAGATATAGCAACAGTTCCATTACCTTAATACGCATAAGATAATTGCGGTATTGTTCCGGCAGTAAAAGCAATTCTGTGAAGATATGCTCCACACTTTTTGCCGCAGGAGCCACAAAACAGCCGCCCGCTGTAAAAAGCCCCTGAAAATCCATATCCTCATTAAAAGCAACTGTTCCCAGCATGATATTTAAACTGTTTATGATCTGCGGCAGATAGACCACCACAGAAACGCCAATAAACGGTTTTCCTCCAAAGTCACAGCTTTTCAACCGGTTTGCACCATTAAAAACAGAAATATAGTGATCGCTCATTGTAATATCCGACTGGTCGCAAAACAGCATATTCATTCGTCCATGAAAGCAATAGGTAACTTCAATGAAACGCTCTTTGCATTGAATGTTCTTTTGAATCGGAGCTGTGATATACACATTACTATAAACAATTTCAGCACCAGGCATCACTTCAAAACTCTGCATAGTGCCTTTTCCAAATTTCGGAGAAATTGAGTATATCTTTGAATCCTTTTCAACGGAACAGTCACCAATCAACTCATGGAAAAACAGAATGTCATTTTCCATTCGCCTCAACACTCTGTCTCCTTTCTGACCGCAGGAAAAATTCTTGCAGCCGATGCAGATTATCAGGGGAAAGCGGATAGTCCTCCTGCTGTTTTCCGTTATCCAAATGGATTACTCTTGAACAAGCCGCCGCTAAAAACTCATAGTCATGGGTCACAACAAAAATCACTTTTCCCATTTGTGAGAGCGTCTGGAATAATCCCACAACCTGAGTCATGCTATCATAATCAAGTCCACTGGTTGGTTCATCAAAAATCAGAATATCTTTACGGCATACCATACTGACCGCCACAGCCGCCCGCTGCTTCTGGCCGCCAGAAAGCGTATTGGGATGATGGGTACGGTAGTCATAGATACCTAACCGCTCCATTGCCTGCTTTGCCGCATCCAGATCAGGGTGTCTGATCCCGAATACACATTCTTTTTCCAACGTATCAGCAAATAACTGATAGCTGACATCCTGCATTACCATATAGGAGCGCTTTAACCTGCTCTTTGCATTCAACTCTTTACCGTTCCAAAGAATCTGCCCCGTACAGTTTGTATGCAGGCCGCATAGTGTCCTGGAAAAAGTGGACTTTCCAGCTCCATTATGACCAATAATGCCTATGATTTCTCCCGGTGCGGCACTGAGATTCAAATTATCCAGAATCAGCTTTTTCTTGTAGAACAAGGCCAGATTCCGAACCTCCAATATCGGCTTACGTGAACTTCCTGCAACTACACAAGGCTTTATTTTTGATAAATCCAAAGCACGGAGTCCCATACTGTTACGTTGCTCTTCCGAAATGGAAAGAAACTCATTCGGTGAAAACACCGCAGCTACAGCCCCGTCTTGCATATATACAATGCGGTCAACCAAATCCTTGAGATAATAAATCCGATGCTCTGCAATTAAAATTGTTTTACCCTGTTTTTTCAGCAGTTCAAGTGTACGCCTTAAATCCTCTATGGCATCTATGTCCAGATTGGAAGATGGCTCGTCCAGCAGATATATGTCCGGGGACATGGCATAGACGGATGCAAATGCTACTTTCTGTTTCTCGCCGCCTGATAATTCAAAAATACTCCTCCCAGTCAAATGGGCTATATCCAATTCCGTAACCGTCTTTGAAATTCGCTCTTTCATTTTTTCTCTTGGATATGTCAAGTTTTCCATTCCAAAGGAAATTTCACTGTCTGTATCAACATTGAAAAATTGGGAGCGTGGATTTTGAAATACAGACCCCACATACTCTGATACCTCATACATGGGATAATCCTGTATATTTTTACCGTCAACATAGGTTGTGCCGGTAACTTCTCCCGGATAAAAATAAGGGATCAGACCATTTACAAGACGTGTCAATGTAGTTTTTCCACAGCCGCTCCGTCCGCAAAGCAATACGCACTCGCCTTTATGGATTGTCAGATTAATGTCACGCAGTCCTCCATGCTGCATGGATTCCTGATAGGTAAAAGAAACCTTTTCAAAACGGATCATCAGCCTATCCCCCCTTTCAATTTCAGCCAGACAGAAACGAACATAAACATGGTAAACAGAATAACACATATCACATCTGCAATGCTAAAATGGATTTCCTGCAGGCAGGTTCGTGGTTTTGGATTCTCCAATCCCCGCGTAACAGCCGCCGCCGATAATTCATCAGCTACTTTCAGGGCAGACATCATCATAGGAACATAGATGCACTCCACTGTACGGGCCGGATGCGTCAACAGGCTCTTGACATTGGGGGCCACGTCACGCATACGCATAGCATCGCTGATGTAGCCCCAATCTTCATGTACCATAGGGAAATAGCGCAGCATGACTGTCAGAGGAATAATCATAGCTTTTGGCATATGAATACGGTTCATTGCCGCCATAAATTCATTCGCTCTTGTGGTGCTGACTAATATCCCTCCGAGCATGGCACAGGGAAAGATTTTACGGATAAATACGGTAAATGTTACAATGGCAATCTGTAAAGTTCCTGTCAGATAATTTGTACCAACGATATGCAGAAGTACCATTCCCGTATAAACCGCAGCCATTTTTACCGTAAACCGCTTTGCGCCTACAAGGATGCCGAGGATTACGACACAGGCAACCAGAGCAATTTCATAAACCAGAGAGGGTGCAAGAAACAGAGTCACATTCCCTACAATAAGCAGATACAATTTAGTACGGGGGTCTAAATGTAATGCAGCAAGCGGATCTTTTGTTTGTAATTGCAGTTCCATTACACTACTCCGGCCTTTTCAAAATGCTTTTTCAAAAGTTTCTGGCCTAACAAACCACTAAGAGCGGCACAGATCAGCACACCAATAATCATAGCTGGAAGCATCCAGTTTTGAGCGGTGGAAACCATTGTATCCATGTAAGCCTGTTCCGTCCCTTTTTCAACCAGATAGTTCACATAAGCGTCGCGGTCGAACCACAGCATCCCATAGGAGAATACAGGACTGATAACAAAAACCATATAGGACAACAGGTTACGTCCCTTGTTTCTAAATTTTCCGGAACCGGCCAGCAGATCAGCCACGACCCCGAGAATACAATAGGCCAGACACATAGACCAGTACATTCCGAGTACAAACAACACTCCACCCACCAAAATACCGGTGACGATGATCGGTCCATGCTTCGGCACCTTTGCCAGAATCAGCATATAAACCGGGCCGCAAAGCAATGCGATAGACAGCGGGCAAAGGAATGTCAGTACGGGAAAGAATCCAAAGATAGCCTCACCAATCATGGCGCATACCATATACAGGGCAGCAAGGATTCCAGTGGTAATCAGATCGCGTACAGACAATCCTTTTTTCATTTGTTGCGAATTAGACATTTTCAACGTCCTCCTAATTTTTATTTGTTGGCGGAGCTTCATTGACCTAATGACAAAAACATGATAGAATCGTCATAGTTAGAAAGCTCTAACTACCAACAAAGTCATTTTATACAGCGTTTTCCAGAGTGTCAAATATGGTCAAAAAGGTCGATAGGCATTAATAAAAGAGAGAAATTACCGTGTATATCAGTGTTTTTTCCTTTTTGCTTATTGGGAAACGTGATATTTTGGAGCATAAAAAAAGATATTGCGGATTATTCTATCCGCAAAAGAAATGGGGTAAAAGAGATGTTTGCTGATTCTCCACAAGCTGTCCACGAATTAGGGGATGCTTCTTTTTACTTGTACGATTATCATTTTCGGCAGGATAATCATAATGGAATTTTTACTTTGAAGCCACAAAACCAGCAAGGATATGGTAATGTCTATCAAGTTCAGCCGGCGAATGGATTGTTTCTGTCAACCGGAAACTGGACACCCTATGCACCAATGGAACGTAAATACACAATCAACCAGCCTCTGGTAAAAATTTATTATTTGGAATCCGGTGGTGTTACCCTAATTCAAAACGGTAAAAAAGCCCAGCCTATCACAGAAGGAATACACCTCTATTTGAACAAACCATCGCAGGGACGGGTGTTATACCAGCCCGATATACCGATCCGTTATGCATCGGTGTTGTTATTTGAAGACTACATAGCAAAAAATCTTCAAGAGCGGTTCACTTCGGACGATTTTGATTATGCAGAAGTCTACAACTGGAAATCTTTTGACTATAATACTCCGGAAATCGGTGCCCTTTTTTTGCAGATACGAGACAAACTGATAGCTGGTGAAACGTCACGCCTTTACTATGAAAGCAAGGTAGGCGAGTTGCTTTCTATTGTAGCCGGAAATTTTCACAAACAGCAACAAGAAATCATGTTAAACCAACAGCCTTTTTCGCAACAAGAAAAAAAAGCATTGGAAGCTGTACGGCATGCCATTGAGCAAAATATCTTAAATCCACCTGAAATGTCACAGCTTTGCAAGATATCCGCAATGGGACAAACAAAACTTCGGGAATCGTTCAAGGCCATGTATGGAGTTCCTGTTGGATATTATATTCGCCAGGCGAAAATGCGGTATGCACTTCTATTACTGTCTAAGCCGAATCTGACAATCGGTAATATTGCAGAGCATTTAGGCTATGCCAACGCAAGTAAATTCTCCGCTGCGTTCCGTAAGGTTTATGGAAAGTCTCCAGAAAAATATCGAAACCCCAAAAGATGAAGATAGTCCCACTTACCCTATCTTCATCTTTTGGGTATAGCATATCTACTCAATGTCATTTAGTTAAGGTGCTTTCCAGTGGTTTCATCATTATGAAGCCACTGGTTTTTTTGTTGTCAAATTTAAAAATTATTACATATCAAATATACCTGAACTCATAATACTAAAGTTCATCTCATTTCCTGTTATCTCTCTTCCCATATATCCCTCAATAAAATCAAAGTATCCATCTGAGCCTGAACGTTTTTCCCATGTGTCAATGGATTCTTTGATCCTTAACAGGCACATTACCGGAAATTTATAGTATTCTTTCACCTGTTCCTGTGACAGCATATCCACATGGAACTGTTCTTTTAACAGTTCCATTATCTCATGATTCGTATAAGGGTCAAATGCCATAAGCAATGCCCTTTCAAGCATTTCATTTTCTCTATTTCTAAACTTTCCTGTATCATATTCTTCACCACTGTAATTCACTTTTACATCAAATAACGCCAGGGCAATAGCCTCCCTTAGTCTACGGCTGTTTGCCCCTGGGTATTCGCGGTGTATTTTTAACACATTTCCCTCCATTGGCAACAGCAGCATGGCGTATGTTTCTTCTTCTCCCTTTCGGATCTTTCCAAATTCCCTCTCCATCTGTGAATAGATTTTTTCAAACTGGTATAACTGCATGATTGTTTTCCCTCACATATTCCCATGTTTTTTCAAAAAAAGCTTGACAGATCAGCCGATATATGTTTCATAAACGTTGATTATAAACATATTTCAAGGAGGTACCTCATGGCCCACATTTTCTTATCACAATTAAAAACAGTTCTCAATAACTACATTGACGAACTGGAGCAGATCCATTTTTTATTCTCCAGGAATCCGGAAACCGATTTTACCAGGAAGCGTAAACTTACTTTTAAAGAATATATACAGTTTATGCTTCTGATGCAGGGCAAAACGGTTTCAAATGAAATCCTGGATTTTTTCAGCCATTCCCTGTCCGCACCGTCAAAATCAGCATTCACACAGCAGCGTTACAAGCTTCTTCCTGAAGGATGGGATTTCCTGTTCCATTCCTTTGTAACACAGTGCAGGTCCCTGTCTGATGACCTGTATTGCGGCTACCGGCTTCTGGCCTGCGACGGCTCCGATGTGAATATAGCCAGAAACCCGTCTGATGAAAGGAACTTTCATCCATGAAGGTGAAAAAGGCTACAACGCTGTCCATATCAATGCACTCTATGACATCATGAATAAAACCTACTGTGACTTTCACGTACAGGGAAAGAAAAAGCTCCATGAGCGTGCAGCACTGAACCTCATGGTTGACCGTTATTCAGATCCTGCTCCTTCCATCCTGATGGCAGACCGTGGTTATGAAAGTTTCAACACATTTGCACATCTTATCCGGAAAAACATGAAGTTTGTTATCCGTATGAAGGATATCGGCAGCAATGGGATCCTTTCCTCCTATGACCTTCCGGATGATGAGTTTAATACCCGGATAAAAACAACCCTCACCAGACGTCACACAAAGGAAACAGTTGGAGATCCAGATATTTATACGATCCTCCAGCCTTCCACGGATTTTGACTTTCTGGATGAAAAATGCCGGTATTATGATATCAGTTTCCGCATTGTCCGCATCCGGCTTGAAAATGGAAGCTATATTTGTATTGCAACAAATCTCCCAGAAGAGGAATTTTCCCTTAAGGATATAAAAAAGCTTTACAAAATGCGCTGGAGCGAGGAAACAAGTTTCCGGGAGCTTAAATATACGATAGGGCTTGTCAACTGGCACAGCAGCAAATATGATGGGATCCTGCAGGAGATTGCCGCCAGGATGCTGTTATACAATTTCTGTGAACTGGTCACTTCCCATGCTGTGATCCAGACAGCTGAAAATGTCAAACACGTTTATAAAATAAATTTCGCCACCGCAGTCAACATATGCAGGGCATATCTGAAAAACGGCGGTGACGAAACTGAGATCATGCTCCTCATACAAAGGCACCTGACACCAGTCAGATCCAACCGTAAATACCCTATCAACCTCCGACCAAAGAGAAATAGGGATTTCATGTATCGGGTAGCTTAAACCTCATCCCTATTATACATCTTAATGCGGCAGATGTGCAATCTGTCTTTTCGGTATGCCTGAAAATATTTTTGCAGCATATGTGAGTATTTTTCCATAATGTACAGTACAAGTTCTTCCATGACCGTCCTTAACTGAACAATGTTTCGGAAGATGTGATATACTTTATTTCGTTATTTGAACTTAACTAAATGACATTGCATATCTACTACTGTTTCATATTTTAGAACTGAATTCAATGCATAAAAAATCGCCACAGGATTTACCCATAACGGCTTTTCCTTTATTCTTGCTTTTTTCTCATAAAAAAGTGCAGCATTCTTACTTAGGCTATACAAAATATTTTTTATTGTCGAAGGAGAAACGACCAAACGTACTGCCACTACATTCACTGTGATATCTTTCTGCTTAATCAAATTGCTTAAACGACATATAACTGCTATTTTTATATCCACGGTATCGACACATTTTTTTCTTCTATTATTCTAACAGAAATCCGCAAAATTTTTATTTTGTCAGATGCAGAAAGACCCTGCAAGAACATTTCCGGTCCTACGCAGGTTTTTTCACTTATTATAAAATTTTCATATTTTCCCAATATGCCGGTTTGGAGCCACTATTCTACTTTCCTGCTGCTGCCAATCGTAAAAGTTTCTCATCTATGAAACAATTCCTTCGCCGTACTGTAGTTCCATTCCTCTTATCAATAATGGATAATACTATATTATCTACTTTTGGCCGCTATAAATGTAACGTATTAATCGAATCCTTTAACACTTCCAAATGTGTTTTCAATGACTATTTTGTTCCGTAAAACCAGTCATTGGCTCTTGCGAAATGCAATGGTATACAAAATTTTCTTTAAGGAGGATACTATCTTGACAAAGAGTATTTATGATAAATGTGCTAATGAAATAAATGAATTAATAACATTAGCCGAATTGACCAAAGACAAAAATCATATTATTACAGTATTTGACAATCCTTATAAAATTGAGGCTCCTTCTGGTATGATTTTCCCAATTGAAATTGAAGATGTAGAAGCCGGATTTTTATGTTCCTCAGCAAGGTATACAGGGTATAGTGATTATGACTCTTTTAAAAAAGATGTAACAAATAATAAATTTAAAAGTCCTAATACTGAATATCTCGTTTACAGCACATCGCAAATTGGTGTTGACGTTGAAAGGCGCTCTTTTGTACCTTGGTTATGTAAAGAGTATAATTTGCGGATTCTTACCTGTGATTCATACAGACTAAGTTTATTGATGAACAAAGCACATCACTTTTTTTTACTTAAACCATTGGGACATATACCTGAAACAAATGTATATTATGGGCAAAAATCCTTACATGGCACTATTCAGTCTGAATATGTTATTTTAAAGCCTGCGCTAGAATGTGCAGCTGTTGGAGTAAAGAAAATTAAAAATAATGATATTCAGATTAGGGATGAAGTATTTCGTATGAGGAATCTTTACAATCAAAATATCATTATTCAAGAATACATTGATGGTTATGAAGTTTCTGTACCGGTAATAAATAAAGGTAATAAGTATATTTCGCTACCACCTGTATGGGTTACATTTGAAGGTGATATTCTTACATATGCAGCAGTTGATGATTTTAAATATGGATTTAAAGTTTTGCCAGATAGTAGTTTTCCTTATAATGATGTTATTCCTAAATTACTCCATCATGCTGAACAAATTATGTCTTTTTTGGGGACGAATGGTTTGACCAGAGTAGATTATCGCATCAAAAATGCAGAGGAATACTATGTGTTTGATATAGCAGCACTTCCTGTTCTTGCTAATACAGGTACCTGTATGCAATCATTTAAGTATCTATTTGATAACCAGAATAGTCTATTTAAAGCCATTATCGGTTCAACATTGTTTCAACATTAATCGGTCCAATAATTTATATCAGAAAATAATAGCAATCGGACATAATTATCAGAGCAATAACCCGTAGATAATGTTTGTCGAACAGAAAGCGGCATTATAACATTTTCTACAGGTTTTGCTTTTTGATAAATTTCCATCATAAGATTACATCGTTTTTGTAAAAATGGATAAGAAAAAATCGGCACTAATTTTTGCTCTACTAATTGTTTGCATGATTGTTCTAGCAAATAAGCTTTTTGGCTATCTCCGCACAAATATTCAATGGCCGCTAAATTTGTTTGAAGTAAATATCTACAGTATACACTTTGACTTTGTACCCGACATTGCTGCAATGATTTACGCAATAATACACATGCTTTACGTGTATGACCAGCCGCGGTCAGTAATATTGAATAATTTGAAGCACATATAAACGGCTCATGCATTCTGCTTCGTATGTAATCTTGATTCCATACTAGTTTGTCATATTTATCAAGCAAAGATTGAGCGTTAACTGGACTATTCATATACAAATCTGCAAATATATGCATCTGCAAAAGGATTCCCCAGTAGCGTTCTAAATTATTGCTTTGTATGAATTCTACAGCTTCGTCCAAAATTTGGTAACTTTGTTTATATTTATTTCGCCACATTAAATCACATGCATAATTACATGCAGCTCTTAAATATTTCTTATAATATCTATCCTTATTTCGCCTAAGTATATGATAGCCCTCTTCTAAAATACGAATCTTGTCTGGAACATTTGAAATAATGTTTATTTTAAGCAAGAAAGACGCATATCGTATTTCCCATTGTTTTATAGTAAACGTATTACTTTTTCTTATATGTGCTCTATATAAATCACATATTTCAAAATATTTGTTAAAAAGAATTCGCTGTTTTTGATTTGACTGATCACTAATATAGGTCTCCAATAATAACGATTTTTCTTGTAATCGTAGTAATAATTCGTTATTTCCTATTAGTTTGGCACAATTGTTGATTGCGGAATCTACTAATAAAAGTTCTTCTTTAATAATTCCTGTATCATAATCAATTATTCGTCCAGCACACATTTCTCTAAGAAAAATCAATTCGAGAACAAATTCTGGTATATAAATCGAAAGTATAAAAATTTTATCTTTCCAAATGCCTTTTTCATTCAAAAAAGCATTAATATTGTTGTAACATTCTCTATATTCATTATGATTATATAATTTATACGAATTCTCTAAAGCCATAAAAAAGTCAGCATACGGAGAGTTTCCTAGAAAATCACTTAATTCTAAAAGTTCCTCATTTGTTCCATATATATCTCCTCTTGCTATAGAACAATATGCTAGAATTGAATTTGCATAAGAATTGTCATAATTTTCTATTTTTTTGTACAGTTTATATTTCAACACATAATTAAATGGCGCTATATTTTCTAATTCTCTAACAAATATTTCATATCTATGCAAAGCAATATAATCAGGAATTGATTTTCTTATACTATTTCGCAACAAATCTGGCACTTTATAAAATATGTTTTTATCAATTTCCAATCTATCTATTAATGAATTAGCTGTAAGAATATCAAGTCCTTGTGATAGTTCGTAGTTTGTTAAATCCGATAAGAGTATTGTTAAATTAGCAAAGGACATCTGCTCATCAAATAACGATAATGGTAAAATAATTTTCTTAATATACGTGTTTTCCTTTGAAAGATTATCCAGTTTATCACTATAATAGAATTCAATATTCTGACACTTATCGCCTAATTTCAAGAGATATGTTATCGGTATATGACGTGCCAAACTATATATTGCTGGATCAACAAGCGTACTTAAATCCGTATCTGTAGGACAACAAATATTTACTTGTTCCATCTTAGTCAAATAATAACTATCAATAATTTTGTTTCTGCCTTCTATAGTTGTATCTATAACAACTAATATTTTTACGTTTTTTAATTTATGATATAGTACAGCATAAAGAATTTTATGCAAAAAAAGTAAAGATTTTTTGTCGAAATAATCTAGACCATCAAATACATATAATTGTTCTTTATTATACTTCTTCTTAGACATGAAAGATATAAATTCATCAATTTCGTTTTTTTCATCTGCCGAGAGAAGTGATTCTAATAAATTCTCAATACTCAAAAATGCTATGTTTGAAACAGTACTAGCAATATCCTTTAATATGCTTTTACCGTACTCATTACGTTGAAGTTTATCATGGAATTCTTTTTTTAGTTCCGGCGAAAGACAATTAAAGTCGCAAAATTTGTACTGTGGTTCAGAAGAAAAGAATGTAATAAAATAATTACTATTTTCCTTACAAAACTTTCTAATCAAAACAGTTTTTCCACTTTCTTTTTCACCCATTAACATAACAAGATTGTTATCTGACAATTTGTTTTTAAGTTTCTCAATGGTCTGATGTTGAAATTGAAATAGATCACACATAGAATACTCCTATAAATATATTCGTTACAATAATACAGGATAATATAGTATTATCCTCGAATTCCATTATATCAGATATATATAGAATTTACCATACTAACATATACGGTAACACAAATTTTCTACCTTTTCCGCCGTCACCTACAAGAGATGCAAATAGTCCATGTATCTCTGATAATTTCTCTAACTCTAACGACAAAAAGACCACCCTCTTTGGCCGGCCAGATACACACTTCAATATTCACTTAATTTCATGAAACGATTAAGCCACGTCTACAATACTCATACTATTTCTTGGATGCATTTCTCTAAGAATCTCTGCCTGCTTCTTTGCTGCTATGTGGATGTATATTTGGGTTGTCTTAATGGAACTGTGTCCTAAAATTTGTTGAACGCAGCTTACATCTACACCTTCTTCAATTAAATAGGTTGCAAATGAATGCCGGAACATATGAGGGGTAATGTTCCGCTCTATACCGGCCTGCTTCGCATACTTTTTTAGCATTGCTCGAATTGACTGTTCCGTATATCTCTTTCCCCTGTTATTAATAAAAAAACAACCACTTTTTTTGATTTCATTTTCATTCTCCATATAATATTTTTTTAAAATTGCAAGTACTGAGGAATTACTGATCTGGACGTATCTCTCTTTTCCGCCCTTTCCCATAATTCTGATCTGACCAGAATTCAGGTTTACACTGTCTTCTCGTATGGTAGATATTTCATACACTCTGGCACCTGTAGCAAAAAGGACTTCCACAACTGCTATATCCCTCAATTTGTATTTATAACCCGTTAAATCATACTCCTTCAGACAATTATACATGTAATTTAATAATATTTCTATTTCTTCCCGCGGTATTATCCTCGGAAGAGTCAAGTTTTCTTTAAATTTAACTTTAATCTTCCTAAAAGGATTACACGATATAATCTCCTCTTCCTCCAAATAATTGTAAAAAGCCTTTAAAGTTGCGATTTTCCGCTTTACCGTTTTCTGCTTATATTTTTTATGTAATTCAGTAATATACGCTTCTATTTTTTCTTTATCTGGCTCATCACAACAAATAAATGCAAAGTACTGACGCAAATCAATCCGATATGCTTTGATCGTTTTTTTATCAAGTTCTTTTCTGTATTCACAATATTCCAAATATGGCACCAATTTATCCTGTATCCTCATTTCATAAAACCTCCATTGTCTTTATTATATAAACAACATACTATCGTTTTCAGTACTATTTTCAATAGATAGTTTTTCTGAAATAAGAAAAATCAAGGTATGATACCTGCTAATTTATAATCCATTCAGTTACCTTTTCATCGTAAGCGCTTAAATCTCGGGTAGCTTTACTAATTCCGTTTTCGAACTCATAATGATGATAGTAAATAGATTTTTACTACACTCTGCTTGATAGGAGCTAGAAATTTACTACACTTGGAGGTTTCATTATGGGTAACAAACGTGTACCAGGGCGTTCCCTGGACGAATGGATGGATCTGGTGATCCAGTGCAGGCAGAGTGGCCTGACAGATGCTGCATGGTGTAATAAATATGGGATCTCTCCCAGCTGTTTTTACAATGCAGTTACCCGTCTCCGAAAAAAAGCCTGTCAGATACCGGAACCAGCTGGAAAAGCCAGCACGCTTGATCTTACAGCCCATAAACAGGATGTGGTGCAGATCGCTATAGAACCTGAGTCTTCTCCAGCGGAGCTGATTTCTGATAGTGGGAGCGGTTCTACGCACCTTGCTACGAAAATAAAACTCGTAGCCAAAAACTGAACCTTGACAACAAATGT